>NZ_JBCGFB010000012.1:0-71122 GCF_038752175.1 Nocardia sp. No.11
GGACCACGGGTTGGAGCTCTCCGTGAAAACGGGGGAACCTCAGCTTCCCGTGCCGCTGGATGGATCTGGACCGACTCAATCTGCTTGCCAGCTCGTATCCGAACGTAGTCGATTGGTATCTGCATGACGGCAGGCAGCGGCTGTCAGACGCGGTCGATTCGCTCGCGGCGATCTTGGCTGGTCGGCAGAATCGCCAGCCCGGTGCACCGCTGACGCCTTTCGATGTGCGATCGGATCTGGTGGGGATCTATCAAGCGATCAACGCGCACGATCCGCACTACCGGTATGCCGTTGAGGTCAGCCACCGGGCGCCATCGCACGAGTCTGCTGGCGATCGCGGGCTGACGGCCGCGTCGGCGGTGATGGTCGACGGGGACGTCTGGGTGATCACCAAGACGACGACCACATCAAGGTCACACCGACCCATCCACGCGCGGTTCTCGCACGGTACGTGGGGGAAGATTCCGACGGACACGTCCGCTACCGGAGTATCCAGACCGATCAACCGATAGAGGTAGCCGCTCTTGGGCAGCCTGCGATGATCCGCTAGTTCAGGTCGCGTATCGACTGCGGCCTCACCGGTTTCGAACCGAAGCCGGGACCAGACACACGACAATCGGAAGGAACTTTCATGGCCTGGAATTCCGCAGGCGACACCGTGTTCGGGCCGATCGCCGAGATTCTGCTCGACAGCGAACCATCGCCCGAATTCATCACCCCTATCTTGACCGTCGTCATTCGCGAACTCTTCCGAAACGACTGGGGCTATGACGGTGCGCTCAGCTCCCTCGCCGAGTTCGCGAAGTACCCCGCGGTCGTCGCTGCCTTCAGAGCCAATGACGTCCCCGATCCAGAAGACCCTGAGTACGCGGTCATCGTCGCCGACCTCGAACGTGCTGCAACACCGACAGAAGTAGAGGGCTGAGGGTTGTCGGCTTCCGATCGATCTCGAAGTGGAAGTCCCTCTTCGGGAATTCGACCACTCCAGGGGCCTACCGTTCGCGAGCTGTCGGACGATCCACGCCCGCATCCGTTTCCTGAATTCGGCATGCGTCGATGTGTACATGCTGCACGCATGGTGCGCCCTCCATCAGACATGGCCGGGGCGGGCGGCGTCGTTGGTTCGGTGGCGCGCGCAAACCCGTTGCCGTTCAACACGATTCCTTCTGCGATGGCGGTGACGGTGAGGATACGCATCTTGCGTGGTGGGCCCTAGCTACGCCATGCGTTACCGTTCAGTGCCCGGGGTGAGCTCGGTCGACCCAGTGCGTACGCCCGTTCCTACCACCGCGGCAGCCCAGGACGACGACCATCTTCGCAGATGGTTCCAGGTCGCCGGCATTGACGCTCGCGTGCCACTCGTGGGTTCTGCTTCGAGGCTTGAGTCCACAACTGGAATATATGTGATCTGCATACATCTACGCTCATGCGCGCGTCACCAACCTCCAGCCCCGCAACAGCTAGCAGTCGAGCAACCCGAACGTGCCGGCTATCGCGGTGGCGACTATGCGGTTGCTTGAACGAAGGGGCCCGACGAGCGAGTTCGGGTTCGAGCGAGGGGTGTTCGGCGTTTCGTGGTACCGCGCGCTTGTCAAGCCGGACACTTGCCGATCGGTAGGCTGGATTGGAAGCCCACATGTTCACGACCGAGAAGCTCGGACCGGACCAGTATGTCGTGAGCTGTTCCTGTGGCCGGTCCTGGACTGGGCATACCCGCGGTAAGACCGAAGCGAAGGCCGCCGCCCATGCCCTGGGGTTGAACCGTGCGCTGTGCCCTCATCCGGAGAAGAAGGCCTACCCGACTCGGCAGGCTGTACTGAAGGGCAAGGCCCGCACTTGGAAGATATCGCCCGATGGTGATCCACGACTTCGACGAGAAGGGCATGGACGCGCTGGAACCAAAATGGAAAGGGGGGCAGGCCAGCGAAGACGGACCCGGCCACGCGTGAGGCGGATCTGTCAGATCGCTCGGTTCTGGGCAACTCGCCCGGGTACCACACTGCCAGTTGTGTCCGAGGGCGGACGGTTGATCGATGCCGCCGTCGATGCGGCGTTGCCCGGTGCGGCCCCTGACGGCCAGGATGACCGACTCGATCGGCGATGATGAGGCCCGTGAACGGATCGCCGCATTCGTGATAACCGCGCCGCCGACCAAATGACGCTGCGATCCCCAGACCGACTGCATGATTGGAGAGGCCATGACCGTCGAATTCCCGCATCTCGACCTGTCTGCCGACGAGGTACTGACCACGACCAGGTCAGTGCGCAAACGGCTCGACCTGGAACGGCCGGTGCCGCTGGAGGTGATCACCGACGCTTTGGAGGTGGCGCTGCAGGCGCCGTCGGGCAGCAACATGCAGGGCTGGCATTGGATCGTGCTGACCGATCCCGAGCCCAAGAAGATCGTCGCGGAGTACTACCGCAAGTCCTACACCGCCTACGCCGCGGCGGGTGCGGCAGCACGGGCAGCGAAGCCGCCAAAGGATCTCGAGACCGCGGAGAAGGTGGCCTCGAGTGCGACGTATCTGGCGGAGGTGATGGAGCAGGTGCCGGTGCTGGTCATCGGTGCGATCCACGTGCCGGGTGGGCAGCTGCCGGAGGGTAACCAGGCCGGTCTGTGGGGCTCGCTGCTTCCCGCTGCCTGGAGCCTCGCGCTCGCGCTGCGCGAACGGGGCCTCGGATCAGCGTGGACGTCACTGCATCTGGAGTACGAACGGGAGGTTGCCGAGGCACTGGGAATTCCCGGGAGTGTCCGGCAGGGCGTGCTGTTGCCTGTCGCGTACACGAAGGGCACCGATTTCAAGCTCGCCAAACGCGCCCCGCTCGAGACCGTACTCCACGTCAACAAGTGGTAATGCGTCTCGACAGGCCGATTCGCGACCGTATCGACCAGGGCTGGCGATCGAGAGGTTCTACGTACGTTTCTGCCTGCCTGTGTAGTGCGTCCCAGCTCGTCTGACGTGCCGGTGGGCTTGCGAGTAGACGGTGTAATAGCAACCCCCGCCGGGCGGCGACCGGCATGTGAGCCGGGAGCCGCCCGCGGCATTGCGTTGCACGATCTGCACTACACGGGGCCTGCAGGCGATGACCATGCTGACTGTCGACACCGATCCTTCGCGCGAGCGAACTACCCGAGCCCTTTGTGCCGCTTCCGCGGCCACGAGAACCGACCAGGTCGGCTTTCACGGAGGGAGCACATCAGTGCGATCGTGATGGTCGAGGTCGCCATGCGGCGATCCTCGGCTCGGCCATTGCATGTCCGCAATTCTTCCGGCGCACATCATGTCCCGCGTGTGGTTGCCGAATTCGCCCGCAGTTCCAGGGGTGCGAGAATTGAGCGATGGATGACTACACCACTCACAAGGAGCGCGCCGAGGCGCTGCTCGGTGGCCTTGCCGCCGGCGACGCGGTGAGCGGCGCGGAGCGGCGGAACGTGATCGCTCAGGCACAGGCGCATGCTGCCCTCGCGCAGGCGGAAGCCCAGTGGGCGACCGCGGAGGCCATGCGCGCGCTCGGGACGTTGCTGGCGCGAAGCGCGGTCTGACCGACGCGGGCCGCACGCTAGGCTGGCGGGCCGAGGCGGTCTCGTGCCCGTCGGGCCGGCGGTTGTTGTACGGTCGGCTGCGGGATCAGCTCGTCGGCCACGCAGTTTCGTCGATCGCGAGCCACGGTGCGCCGGCGACGCGGGGCGGGGTCATATCGGCGATCGCCTTGGTGCGATGGTGAAGGTGGGATTGGTCGGTATAGCCTGCCTCGACCGCGGCATCTGCGGGCGAGCGACCTGCCGCCAGCAGGTGGGCGGCATGGTCGAAGCGGACGAGTTCGGACATCCGCTTGGGCGAGACTCCGATCCGGTTCCGGAAGTGGGACCAGAGTCGCTGGCGGGTCCAGCCGGTCTCGGTGGCGATTGTCTCGATGCGCAGCTGCCCTCTGCTCCGGACCGTCTGGTCCCAGGCGTAGACGAATTCGGGTGCTACCGCGAATTCGCCGGGCGCCCGGCTTCGAAGGAAGGCGCGTGTGAGGGCGAAACGGTCGTCCCACGACGGTGTCGAACGGAGCCGCTCGGTCAAGATGGTGGCGCTGCTGCCCCACAGTTGCGGCAACGATGTCACGGTACCGCCGATCATCTCGGTGTCTCGGAGAATCGCTGCTGCGGCGACGGGGGACAGGCGGATCTGTAAGACTTCGCCGGCCCCCGCGCTGGTCATTCGTAAGGCGCCGGCACGGAGTCCGATGACCGCGCTCCCCGCGACCGAACCTCCGCGGCTGGTGTAGGCGACTCCGTGCTCGGTGAGATCCAGCAGGATCGTGACCGAGGGATGCGGGATCATCGTGAGGTCCACGGGGCCGATGTCGTAGTAACGGAAACCCGCCATCCGGACTCCTGGAGTCGGGCGACCGGCCGGGACAGCGACCTCGACCCGGCTCCAGTCCAGTAGGCCAGTTGCGCTCATGCATCCCAGGCTAGCCGGATCGGGACAACGTGACATTCGTACAAGACGGTGCGACGAGCCCGCGACGAAGCTGTCGGCATGAACGAATCGAGCCCCACCCGGACACGCAATGAAACGACAGTCCACGGGTTGCACGTTGTCATCGACGGAGACCCGGCGGCACCGCCCTTGTTGCTCATCCACGGTTCGGGCGCAACCGGTTCGACGTGGTCGCCGGTGGTGCCAATGCTCACCACGGCGTATCGGGTGATCACGATCGACCTTCCGGGATGCGGCCGATCGGAGCCGGCGTCCACGTATGCCGTTCCACAGCAGGCGGATCGGACGGCGGCAGTGTTGGACGAGCTCGGGTTCCGGAATCTGAAGGTGGTCGGTCACTCCAGCGGGGGATACGTCGCTACCGCCCTCGTGGAGCGTCGCCCGGACCTGGTCGGCGAGCTGGTCCTGGTCAGCACAGGGCCGAGCCTCACAGCGCTCTTGCCCGAGCCGGCGATCATCAAGGCGCTCGCCTCGCCACCTTTCGGCCCGCTCGTGTGGGCGATTCGTACCGATTCGATGATCCGCCGCGGACTGGCAGCGACTGCGGCGGCCCCGATCACGGTGCCCGACACCGCTGTAGCCGATCTGCGAAGGACGACCTATCGAACGTTCCGCGCGATTCTCGCCGCCAACATGGACTACATCGCCGCGGGGACTGTGCCCGAGCGCCTCATCGCCACCCGGAAGCCCCTCCTCGTGATCTTCGGGGATTCCGACCCCCGGTGGGACCCGGCCTCGGCACACCAGTACGAGGCGGTGCCGGGTGCCGAGCTCCGATACCTTCGCGGAGTCGGGCATATGGCGATGCTCGAGGACAGCGATGCCCTCGCCCGCGCGATACTCGACTACACGCTCTAGAGGGCCTAAGGGTTTTCCCGTAAGTCCGGAATAGTCGCGTCGGTGTGCTCGTTTGCGTTAGTGGGTGTGGGCGAGCTTGGCCAGAGTGTCCGTCGCCGCGTAGGCGGTAGTCCCGCAGGATCTTCCAGGTCTTCATCCGGGCGAAGACGTGTTCGACACGGGCACGGACTCTGCGGTGGGACTTGTTGTCGGCCTGTTTCCACTCCGACAGCTCGGCACCGGGTGCCCGGCGGTGCGCACGCCCTGGTAACCGCCGTCGGCGATCACCACCACGTTGCGGCACGCTCCCACGGCCTACCCGCAACGGCCGATCAGCGCCGTCACACCGCAACCGGGTGATCAGACGAGCGAACGTGCGTGGCCGCAGCCCGGAGAACAATTCCACCATCACCGGATCAGCCGCCGATCACCATCGTTGGCACGATACCTGCTGCTGCTCAACGGCTTACGGGACAACCCTTAGGCATGCGGTTACGTGGATATACCGTTGTTTCGCCACTCTGCATTGATAGCTTCGGAGGATGGTCAGATCCTCGCGTGCCCTTCTCTGGCAGCCCGCAGCCTTCCCGCTTTCGGCACAGCAGGTCAAGGACGCGTACGCCCGCGTCAGGGCATCACTCATCGATGACGCACTGTTCATCCAGGACGCAGCCCGGTATGGCGTCACGGTCGACGAGCTCGACCAGCGAATGCAGCAGCCGCCCGCCCGGCTGGACAGCGGAACGTCGTGGGACTGGCTCGACGGTCCGGAGCACTATCGATGGGCTGTGTTGCGGGTTCTGGTAGAGGCGTATCCGTCAGCCGACCGGCACGAACTCGCAGGACCTGTCCTGGTGCAGGGGAACGCGGTCCATGTTGTCGCAGGCGACGTTCAGGTCGATGGGGACCTCGTACTGGAGGAAGGGGCAGTGCTGTTCGTCCTGGGCGGACTGTCGGTGAGTGGGGCGCTGGTGTGCAGGCCGTGCTACTCCGTGGTCGCCGCGAGGGAGATCGAGTGTGCCGATGGTGCCACCGGAGGCGAGGTCTTGGCGCTGGGCGGCATCCGGTGTCCGGGCACCTTCTTTTTCGGTCACAACGATTACTCCGCACGTGCAGCGTCGTACGACGGCGACGTCCTCGTCGACTTCGAGCGCTACAACGCGTTCGGCCGTGTCGCCGTCCGGGAGCGGGTAACCGACTGGGACTTCCCAGCCGCGGCCCGCGTCCTGGGGCTCCCCGACGACGAGGACGATTTGCTGGACGCGTACGCAGAAAAGCTGCTGAGCGGACAGAGTCCGGCATAGCTGGATGCGCACGGATCGGCAGCCACCAACCGCGGTCATCTGGGAGAAGGAGTCCTGAGCGACCAGCGAAGGGGTATAGACGATGATCTGTCCGAGACGCGAGGCGCCGATTCCCCAAACGTTCGGTGAAAGACTGCCCAGGATCGGGGCGAGGTAGAGTCCGCCGAATATGGTTCCTTCCAGCAGAGCGCCGGATGATCGAAACGCCAGTGCGTCCGGGTCGTCCATCGAATTCTGGACGATCTCGGCCACGGTGTTGTGCTCGAGCCGCAGGAAGATTCGCGGGAGCTTCGACCACCGGTAGGCGCTGTCTGAGACTCGAATGTCGTGGACCGAGTGACTCGGGAACAACGGCTCGTGGGTGCCGTCCGGACGTACATCTGCAACGGAACCTGAATCTTCACTGCCTCCCCATTTCTCCACGCTCGGCGAGCAGCCCACCCGACGACGACATGACACTGTGCCAGGCCAGGCCGCGTTCATTGCGACCGATCCTGCACTGTCGCAGCGAATCTAGATCAGCTTCCGATGTTGGCCGCCGGCCTGTGCATCGTCTCGCCGAGATCGACCTGTGTCGGTCCTCCAGGGACGCGCGGCGGGGCAAGCCGGTGGCTGTCGGATCAGTTGCCTGGCGGCGCGATGACGAAGCCGACGATGGCATCCAGACCCGGCTGGTATCCCTCGGTGGTGTCGACCGTCATCTGCGCGACGTCCAAATTCACCGCGACGAAAGAGTCGGCGGTGCGGGTTCCGGTGGCGATCTCGGCGAGGATGTCGGCGTCGTTGTGCGCGCGTCGGTGAAGATCGCGGTTGGCGCGATGGGCGATGCGGTCGTGACGGACATGCTGTGGCGAGGTGCAGTGGATGATGCGGACCTGCGCGAGCGCTGTAAGCGGTATGAGGTTGGGGCGCCAGAGTTTGTCCTGGAACGCCGCTTCGGCGACGACGGTGACGCCTGCGCGAGCGAGTACGGTGAGGGTGTCGAAGAAGGCGTGCAGGGCGGGGATGTCGAGGTCTCCGTAACCTGCGTCGCGCGGCCCGGTGGCGGCGACCATGCCCTGCTTGATCTCGTCGCGGATGATCGCCGGAACGCCGATCTTGTCGGCCAGGGCGTGGGCGAGCGTGGATTTCCCCGATCCCGGGGACCGGAAACGACGGCGAGCGTGGGCGCCCCAGGTGACATGGCCATGGTGCACTCTCGCATGTCAGGCCTTGGCAGCGGTCTGTCGTCCCCGGTGGTCGGCTTGGTGAGTCGGAAGTCGATGAACCGGGCGAGGAGTGGGTTCCGTACTGGGCGGGGTGAGTGCAGGCCATCTCGGCGCGATCGGCAGTGTCGGGATGATCGCCGCAGCGGTGGCCGACAATCCGGCTTTGTTGTTCGTCGCGTTGTTCGTCTACGGCGCGCGCACAGCCACCAATTCGCAGGCCCGGTATGCCGGAGCGGATCTGGCCGCCACCGCGCACCCGTGGTCGGGCGGTGTCGGCGGTGCTGGTCGCGACCACCTTGGTGCTCTCCTGTGTACATGCTCGCCCACGGTCACGGCACAGCGGCTGCGGGCATGGTGATCGCGGTCCATGTCGGTGCGATGTATCCGCCCTCGCCGCTGACCGGGTGGCTCGTTGACCGTTTTGGTCGGCTGCTGGTCGCGGGCGCGTCCGGGATCGCGTTGCTCGCCGCCGGGTTGCTGGCCGCGCTCGCGCGCTCGGATTCGGTGGTGTTGCCGGCGGCGGCGTTGGCCGGGGGTCGAAACCCCTGATTTGGTCAGGAGTTTCGGACGAGTGTCAGGACGGTGATTGCGCGGTCTCGGCGAACAGTTCGAGCAGGGTGCTCCAGCCGCCGCCGCGTTCGACGATGGTGTCCTGGATGGCTTTGCCGTCGACGAGCCGGTCGAGGTGGCGGTGTTCGAGGGTGACGGTGGTCTGCTCCGGCCCGTCGGCGGTGAAGCGGACCTCGATCTCGCTGGCCCGCGCAGGGTCGGGGTCGTATTCCCAGCGGCCGTTGATCTGCCAGGTCACCACGAGCCGGTGCGGTGGCTCCCACGCCAGTACCCGGCCCCAGTCGCATTCGGTGCCGTCGACACCGCGTTCGTACCAGCGTCCGCCCTCGCCGGGTTCGAGGATCGCCTCGGCCATCTCGGACGTGCCGATGTGATAGGCCGCAGGCCACCAGCGGCCGAAGGATTCGGTGAAGAAGGCGAACGCGCGTTCCGGTGTCATCGCGACGGTGGCTGTGCCTTCCAGGACGTTCAGTTGTCCGGTGCTGGTCATGGTCGATTCTCCTGTTCGGGGTCGGTCGCCGTCTGCTCGGCGGCCTTCTGAAAAGCGGTCAACGCCTCGTCCCAGATGTTCTGAAAATAGGCCTGGATCGCGGCGAGGCCTGCGGGATTGATGCGGTAGATGCGCTTGGTGCCCTCCGGCGTCGCCACGACGAGACCGCCTTCCTTCAGGACACGCAGATGCTGCGACACCGCTTGGCGGGTGACCGGTAGCGACTCGGCCAGTTCGCCCACCGACGACGGTCGCCGGGCGAGTCGTTCGAAGATCGCCTTGCGGGTCGGATCGCCGAGAATCGCGAGATCCACATCTTTGAAAGCCTTCATTTGCGTAAGTGTGCGCTTTCAATAGCGGACGCGCAAGACCTGGGATACGGCGCTGCCCTCGGTCGCGTGATGGCGCGAACGAGGGCAGCGGTACCGGTAGGTGTCAGGAGGGTTGTCGATGGGCCGGGGGATGGGTTTCATACATGCGGACCCCGACGATCAGCGCGGTGGCGGCGCTGATGGCGGCGGCGGCCCAGACGGCGGCGTGCAGGCCGAGCAGGTCGGCGACGATGCCGCCCAGGATCGCGCCGACCGCGTAGCCGAGGTCGCGCCAGACCCGGTACACCCCGACCGCGCGCCCCCGCCACAGCGGATGCGCGACATCGCCGATCACCGCCAGCAGTGTCGGGTAGACCATCGCGGTTCCGGCGCCGAGCAAGACGGCGCCGAGAGCCCATCCTGTGAACCCGTCGCTGGTGGCGATGATCGCCAGCGCGGCGGCTTGCAGGGTCATGCCGCCGGTGATGAGGTGCTTGCGGCCCCACCGGTCCGACAGCGCTCCGGTGAGGAGTTGTCCGGCGCCCCACACCCCGGGGTAGAGAGCGAACAACAGCCCGATCTGGCCCACGGACAAGTCCGCGGTGGCGAACAGTAGTGGGAACAGTCCCCACGACAACCCGAAGTTGAGATTGTTGACCAGTCCGGCGTGGCTGGCCGAGGACAGCGCGGGTTCGGTCACGCTGGTCGCGATCGCGATCTGGCGGTCGGTCAGGTCGGCGTGGAGGTGGTCGTGCAGGCCGTCGGCTCGCGGAGTGTGCGCGGCGGCTTCCAGGCGGGCGTAGTCGCGGGTTTCGCGGATGAAGAAGCCCGAGATGGCCAGGGCCAGTGCGGTGTAGGCCAGGCCGAGCAGGAACGGGGCAGGGCGTAACCCGAAGTGTTCGGCGAGATATCCGGCGAGCAGGGAGCTGATCGCGACCGCACCGTATCCGGCGGCTTCGTTGAGGCCCATCGCCAGTCCGCGCCGGCTCGGGCCGACGAGGTCGATCTTCATGACGACGGTGGTGGACCAGGTGAGGCCCTGGTTGATGCCGAGGAGCACGTTCGCGGCCACGACCCACCCCCAGCTGGGGGCGGTGATGAGCATCAGCGGCACCGGGATCGCGAACAGCCAGCCGATCAGCAGAACGGGTTTGCGGCCGTAGCGGTCGGAGAAGGTGCCCGCGAAGTAGTTCGCGATCGCTTTGGTGATCCCGAACGCGGCGACGTAGGTGAAGATGAATGTGTAACCGGTGAGCCCGAATTCGGACTCCGCCAGCAGCGGCAGCACGGTCTGCTGCTGGCCGACCATGCCACCGACGAGCGCGTTGACCGCGACCAGCAGCGTGAACTGGGCGGCGTTCTCCCGCAGGCCGAGAACAGGGGTCCGCACGCTCGGGCGCAGGCTCATGCTCCGGCCGCCAGATCCTGGCCGAGTGCGGCGGCGTAGTCGGCGGGTGAGCCTTCCAGGATGCGGATGTCGGTGCGGCCACTGCGTTCCAGGATGCTGGCTGCGGTCATGGCCCGTTCGCCGTGCCCACACATCACCGCCAGCGGCCCGGCCGGAACATCGACCAGATGGGCAGCGAGAGTGCCGAGTTCGAGGTTTCGGGCGGCGGGCACGTGGCCGGCGAGGTACTCGCCGCGCTGGCGGATATCGAGCACGGTCGGAGCGGGGTGTGCGGCGAGCTGGTCGGCGCTGACCAGCTGCGCCTTCTCGACCGGACCGCTCCAGGCGCTCATCCCGTCGGTGAGTTCACCCGCAAGGGTGTCGAATCCGACTTTGGCTGCCTCCCAAGCGATGTCGATGCTGTCCTGCGCGCGGTCGCGGACGATGATCACGGGCCGGTCGGGGTCGGCGAGCCAGCCCAGCCAGGTCGCGAACACCGGCCGCAGGGTGATCGACAGTGCTCCCGGGATGTGGCCTGCGGCGAAATCGGCGGCCGGGCGGGCGTCGACGATCTGCGCGCCGTCGGCGATCAGTTCGCTGACCTGGTCGCTGGTCAGCGGGGTCAGGGTGGGGGAGTCGGTGAGGACGGCGGGGCCTTGGTGGTTGATTTCGCCGAGGCGCAGGAAGTAGTCGGGGAAGGTTCCGAGCGAGGTGAGCAGGGCCTCGACGAAGGCGTCCTCGCCGTCGACCTGCAACAGCGGATTGGTCGCGCGCTCGTGGCCGATGGTGGTGGTGCGGTCGGTGCCGGTGGCTGCCGAGCAGAACGAGCCTGCGCCGTGGGTGGGCCAGACCTGGGTGTCGTCGGGCAGTTCCATCAATCGCTGCAGCGAGTGGTACTGCGCTCGGGCGAGGGGGACGGTTTGCTCAGGGCTGACCAGGTCGGTGCGCCCGGCGGTGCCGACCATCAGCGAGCCACCGGTGAACACACCCTGCAACTGTTGATCCGCATCGCGCAGCAGGTAGGACAGGTGCTCGGGCGAGTGCCCCGGTGTCGCGAGCGCTTCGAGGACGAACGCGCCGACGGCGACGGTCTCGCCGTCGGCGAGCGCGGTCACGGCGAACCCGCGAGCCCCGACTTCCGGGGCGATGACGATGGCACCCTCGGTCTCGGCGAGTTCCCGTACGCCGGAGATGAAGTCCGCGTGCAGATGGGTCTCCACGGCATAGGCGATTTGCAGGCCGTGACGGCGAGCTTCGGCCCGCACCCGCCGCACGTCGCGTTCCGGGTCGATGACCAGAGCGCGCCCGTCGCCGAGGTCGAGCAGATAGGTCGAGTTGCCCAGTCCTTCATCGATGACAGGGATCAGGGTGAAGTCGGTGGGCATCGCGTACTCCTCGGTCGCTGCTCGTCTCCGTGCTGATATTCCAATCAACCATGGAATATAGTAGAGACTATTCCATGGTTTCATGGAAGACAACTCTCCGTGGCAATCGGTACGCCCGCGATGCAGGCACGTACCATATTCCACAGATGATTGGAGGAGCCGTGAGTGTTGATCGCACCGCCGCGAAGGCGGCGCTGTACGAGTCGTTCGCTGCCAGCGGTAAGGCTCTGGGCAGCGGCAAACGACTCGAGCTGCTCGATCTGCTGGCCCAGGGGGAGCGCAGTGTCGAATCGCTCGCCGCCGCTGCCGGGCTGAACCTCACGACCGCGTCGGCGCACTTGCAGACTCTCAAGCAGGCCGGATTCGTCGCGACCCGCCGTGAAGGGGTGCGCATCCACTACCGCCTCGCCGGTGAGGACGTGGCGCAACTGTTCGCGTTGCTGCGCAAGGTCGCCGAAGCTCACCAGCCTGCTGTGGCGCCGGCCCGCGAGAGCTACCTAGGTCCCGCGGACAGCCCGGAGATGACCCGCGAGGAACTGCTGGCCCGCGCCGAATCCGGAGACATCATCGTCCTGGACGTGCGCCCCGCGCCGGAATATCAGGCAGGCCACATCCCCGCTGCGGTCAACATCCCCGTCGACCAGCTGGCCGACCGCATCGCCGAGCTCCCCGGCGACACCGACATCGTCGTCTACTGCCGCGGCGAGTACTGCGTACTAGCCCACGATGCCGTGCGCCTGCTCACCGACCATGGTCGCCGAGCGATTCGCCTCCACGACGGAATGCTCGAATGGCGCCTGGCCGAACTCCCCCTCGCCTTTGCATCCGCCTGACGGGCGCACGGCCCGGCATCGACACGGGCCCGCAGCGGCGTCGCGTCCTGCGCAGTCGAAGGGCTGCGCGAAACAACCTCGGGGCGCCCAATCCGGCGGCGATCGCGGCTAGCGGGACCACGACATCGACCCACGGGTCGCGAATCGGACGATAGCGAGCGACGCCGTCGCGCATCTCGATGAAGCCCAACGGCCGCACGTCCATCCCGCCGCCTCCGCCACCACCTTCACCGATCTTGTCGGCACCGGATTCGCGCCCGAGACCTCCGCCGAAGCCGAACCCTGCCCGCGCGACCGGTATCACCGTGACCGCGTCGACGGTGACCGGCGCACCGAAAACCGTTGCCGCGTAGGCGTTGTCTCCCAGTCTGTCGAGCATTCGTTCCAGCGATTGGACCGACATTTCGGCAGCGCCAGATACTCCGGGCGAGGCTTCGGGCATCACGGGGCCGGTCACGACGGACGCCGATCGGGCAGCACGGCGGTGCCCAGGACGTGTTCGGCCGTCGGGAACGGAAAACTGTTGTCGGGGAACCGGACTCGCTCACATTCGGTGACAGTGAAGCGTGCGTCGGCGAGGGCGCGCAGGGTGTCGCGGCCGGTGTGGCAGCCGCCGTTGAGCGGGGGCCAGATCGTGGCATCGAGGACGTGCTGCGCTCGCCGCATCCGCGCCGACTCGGATCGGACGTGCTCGAAGAACCGCAGCGTCCCGCCCGGCTCGAGGACTCGGGCGATCTCGCTCAGGGCGGCCGACTGGTCGGGCACCGAACACAACACCAGACTGGTCATGCAGCGACCCGTGCGAAGGCCGTGCGGCTGGTTCTCGATCACCGTGAGGACTACGCCACCGAGCGGGCGGCAATCAAGGCCGTGTCGTCCCGGTGGGGGATGACCGCGGAGACGCCGCGGAAGTGGTTCCGCCAAACCGAGGTCGATGAGGGTTAGTCCGACGGCGTTTCGACGAACCCGACGAGCATGGTCGTCGCAAACCCGAATCGCTCTATGGCGCGGAGAAGATATGGGGCGGCCATCTGCGACGCGAAGGCATCCCGGTCGCCCGGAGCGCGGCGGAGCGGTCAATCCGTGTCGACGGATGGCGGGGTGTGTCGCGGCGCAGGGCAATTCGCACTACCGAGGCCGAACCGGGCGGGACGCGGGCGGCGGATCTGGTGGACCGGAATTTCCGGGTTCCGGCTCCGAATCTGCTGGTCGTCGCCGATTTCAACTACGTGCGATTGGTCAGCGGCGGGTTCGTCTACACCGCGTTCGTCGTCGACGCCTACGCCGGGCGGATCGCGGGCTGGGAATGCTCGCCCAGCAAACAGGCCGTGTTCGTGGAGTCGGCGATCCGGCAATCTGCCGCGCGGCGGGTGCGTCAGGGACGGCCGTGGACCGGGTCCACGATTCACCACAGCGACGCCGGATCTCAACACGCGTCAGTGAAAGACATTGAGACACTGATTCGTTCGGGGATCCTCCCGTCGATCGGCTCGGTTGGGGACGCCTTCGGCAATCCGCTCGCCGAGACCACGATCGGGCTCTGCAAGACCGAGGCGGTGCGTGGTGATTACTCATCGAGCCGTTCGAGAGCCAGACGCACGGCCTTCTCGCGAACCTCGGGCGGGTACACGCTTCGACATGAGACGAAACCATCTTCCTCAAAGACGGAAGCGGTCCCAAATCGGTTCGGTTTTTCTCGTACCCGAAGATTTGACGTGGTTTTGGTCAAACTCCAAAGAAACTCGACAATGTCGATTCTGATCGGGCTCCAGTGGGTCGGCGCCCGTGCCGGCAAGGTCGCCGTTCGGGTGTGGTGGGGCGATCGATCTGGCGTCCCCGATGGCGCTGCTGCCGATCACAGTCCTAGTCGGATGCGATTACACAGCTCAGCGTTGTCGGCGGGCGGCGGTTTCGAATTGTTCGAGGGCTTCGAACGCCTCGCAGCCATAGACGACTGCGGGGCCGCCGCCCATCATGATCGCCACGCCGATGGTTTCGACGACCTCGGCGTGGGTGGCGCCCGCGGCGAGGGCGTCGTGGACGTGGTAGGCGATGCAGCCGTCGCAGTGCACGGCGATGCCGATGGACAGGGCCATCAATTCCTTTGTCGCACCGGTGAGCGCTCCCGCACCGGTTGCGGCAGCGTGTAGTCCGCCGAAAGACCGCATGGTCGAGGGGATTTCGCGACCGAGTTGGTTCATGACCGCGCGCAGGTGGTCGTTGATCTCCGGATAGTCCTTGCTTGTCATCTCGGCTCCCTTCCACGTGGTGCGTGGCGTGTCTCGTCGTCGATGGGGTGATCGTATGGCCCTGTCCAGGTGCGGCGACACGGCCGAAGCGCCCCTGGACTGGTGACGTCGGACCCTGGCCGGTCTGCACGGCCGTGCGACAAGCTCGGGGCATGCAAAACGCCGATACCACGACGTCGTCGGCCGCGCCGACGATCTACACCGTCACTGCCGCCTCGATTGCCGGGGCCGGGCCCGCTCAGGTGCACGCCGGCCAGGAAACTATCGATCTGGACACCAGCTGGGGAAAGGCGCCGTCAGGGCTGCCGGGTCCGGCGCACCTGCTGGCTGCGGCACTGGCGGCTTGCCTCTTGAAGAACCTGGCGCGTGCGGAGGATCTGCTGTCGTTCAGCTACCAACGCGCCGAGGTACAAGTGACCGCCCGTCGTCAGGACGTCCCGCCGAAGTTCACCGAGTTCACCTACCAGCTGCGACTGGTCACCGACGAGCCCCAACGACGTCTGGACCTGTTGCAGCGCAATCTGGCCGGGTACGGCACCGTGTACAACACCCTCGCGGCTACCTGCGAGGTCCACGGCTCCGTTGTCGCCGTACCGAGCGGCTCCTGACACCGTCGGAATCGGTCAATCCAGCACGGTGGCAGTACGAAGCAGCCGGACAGCAGACCTGGCCGGGGTCCCGGCGTTCATCGGCGTCGCCGAATCAGGCACAAAGTCGCGATCGCATGAGCCGGGCAATCCCACCTTCGGCATTATGACGCAGGTATCGCGCGACGACCAGCGCGGCCGCGGCTGGTGACTCGCCCAGGTCGGTCGTGTTCGCAGTCGGACATACTCGCCCTCGGCCGGATGGCGTGGGCGATGCCCTCGTGGACGTCATCCGTACCGCGAGCCGTGGCTACATCGGCTCCATCGGCGGGAAGACGCCCCATTCGTGCATCAGCATCATCATGGCGTGCAGGATCTGATGGATCTGGTATCCGAGCATCGCGTGTTTCCTCCTCCGGTCGCGCGGAGTGCGCGACTCACCGTTCGACTGTGCGCGTCCAGGGAACAAAGCGAACAGGGTCGGAAGACCCTCCTGGATCGCCACAGGTCACGCCCTCGTTAGCCCCGTCATCGACGCGGCGGTGACCATGACATGCCGTCGCCCGGCTGACGAGGACACGAACGACGAATGGCCCCCCGACGTGAGTCGTGTGCCCCTGTCGCCCGCCCGGCGGTGCACGCATGCTGGCAGCAGCGGAAGGGGAATCGACTATGAGCGTTGTCGCGCATCCGGGGCCGGTTGTCGTCGGCGTCGACGGTTCGGAACAAGCAGGTTGGGCACTGCGCTGGGCCGCCGAATACGCTGCCCACCATCGAGTCTCACTGGTGCTCGTCTGCGCTGTCGATGTCCCGGTCGATTCCGGTCCGGGTCTGGGTGGTCCGCACTTCGATCTCGAGGCACTACGCCGCGACGGTGAGAAGATCGTCGCGTCGGCGGCGGCCGTGGCAGTGGTGGTGACGGCGCCGATCGCCGAGGTCACGATCACCTCGGAAGTCGTCCTCGGCTCAGCGCGTGCCGCGCTCCGCCACCGCAGCGAATCTGCGCGCCTGCTCGTCGTCGGTAGCCGCGGCCTCGGCGCGTTCCGCCGGACGCTGCTCGGCTCGATCAGCTCGTCGATCGCCGGACACGCCGGGTGCGCGGTAGCGGTGATTCCCGAATCGGCGGTCCCACGGGACGGCCCGGTGGTGGTCGGAGTCGACGGGACGGCCCGCAGCATGGCGGCGCTCGCCATCGCCTTCGACGAAGCCGCCCGTCGTGGGGTCGTGCTGCGGGCGGTGCACGCTTGGTCTGAATTCGGCCGCTCGCAGTCGCCCGCCGCGTTGCGGGCCACTGCCGCGGCGAGGCTCGCCGAGAGCCTCGCCGGCTTCGCTGAGAACTATCCCGACGTGGAGGTCGATCGCATCGTCGTCGAGGATCGACCCGCCAACGCGATTCTCGCCGCAGCCTCCCGCGCTCAACTGGCGGTCGTCGGCAGTCACGGCCGCGCCAGGCTGTCCGACGCCGTTCTCGGCTCGGTGGCCCACGCGGTTCTGCACGGCATCGAGTGCCCGTTGATCATCGCGCGGCCACGCGCGTCGGTCATCCACTGATGCCTGACATGAGACAACGAACGGCACCCGAGGCAGGGTCGGCGGTCCCCGTCGACCGCCGAGGACGGGTGGTCGAATCGGAAGACAGTGTTCAACAGCGCGGAACGATTACCAGCCCTGCGGATGCGCGGAGGAAACCCGATGAGATTCGATGACGTGGTCGCAACCGTGAAAGAAGCGATGTCGGTCGAACGTGTGTACGCCCCGCCGGTGGAGCATGACGGAACGACGGTGATCGGTGTCGCCGCGATCTCCGGAGGTGCCGGTGGCGGCGGGTCAGACCCGGATCCTTGATCTTCGTGCCGCGACCGATTGGTTGCACGCGACGAACCGGTCCCGCTCGGTGAGCTCATGGTGCGGCTCCGGGGTGCCGTAGACCGGGCGCGTTCGGCACGACTCCTGTCCTCGGATGCCGCGCCGGCGAGTATCACCGTCACGAATCTCGGCAGCGACGAGAATCCGCATCGATGAATGCGACTATCCGCGTCTGGCGACCATCCACACGTGCGTCGAATTTCTCGCGACTCGGGCCTGAAGCCGGCGAGGCGTGGCATCGCCTGGGACGACATCGTCACTGGCTTCGGCGCAGCTCGATCCGGACCATGTTCTCCAATCCGTCCAGCGCCGCATCGGACGACGTCGGGTGCGAGCACGACAGATTTGGAAAGTCGACGCAGTAAGCGATGAATGCGCGTCGGGGGTGTGACCAGCACACATCCCAGCTGATGCGAAGCAGTTGGCGCTCGATGTTCTCGGCGGGGGTAATGGTGTCCATGGGTCGATTCTTTCGGAGTGTGGTGTTCGACACATGGTCGAAAAGGCTCTGAGATTAATGCCTTTCGTCATCGTTCGGCCCACGCGGAAGACCGTCACGTGGCCGAATCCACGTACTCGACTCGATCGACCTCTACCTCGACTCGCGGGCGGGGTGGTTCGCACGCTCGCGTGGTCACCCCACCGAAATACCACAGTTCGGTCAGTCACCTCAGAACTGGAACGGCTGCCGCAGTACCTACCTCGGTGTGCCCTCGGGCGTGGCGACGTCGAGGGGCTTCTCCGAGAAGGCGGGGGAACTTCAGCACCGAGCAGTTCTATGATTGCGTTCCAAATCAGGTTCGAGTACTTCGATAGTTCGACCCGGTCGGCTCCTCGATCTACGGTGCGTTGGGTCTGCCATTCGGAGAACCGCGGGGCGAACCACAGCAGTCGGACGAAGTCGGGGTGAAGCCGTACTCGTTCGGGTATCTCGATCGTCTGGAGGAGCTCCAGGTACGCGTCACCCAGCTCGGGGACGAATCTGCCGTCGCGGAGGTTGCCGAGGTATCCGCGTTATGGGTCCCAGGCTGTGTCGAGTGCTTCCAGGACTGTGGGGGAGTCGTGTTTCATTGCCAGAATCCCATGATCGCTTCGGGTGACTGCGTGCACCACCGTCGAGCCGGGGCGCGGGACGGCCGGGTCAGCAGGCTCCTTGCAGGCCGGGAAGTCGGTGCGCCAGCAGGAATTCCATCATTCTGCGTTGCAGGGCCAGACCGCTGGTCGATTGCATCAGTAGTCCGCCGCCGATGTGATCCGGTCCGATCGGTGTGACGAATTGGGCCAGCTCGCAGCCCTGGCTCGAGTAGTGCTCGATAGTCGCGGGCACCGGGTCGGCGGTGGTGGTGACGGCGGTAGGGGTGTCCGCGAGGGTGCGGATGCCCGCCCGCCGGTCGGCGCCGAGCCACTGCAGGATGTTCGCGCGTCCGATCGGGTAGAGGCTGGTCTGGTCGGCCAGATCCTGGAGGAAGAAGGCGGGGACCGGGCGGGCGTGCGGGCCCATGGCCTCGACGATGCCGGCGCCGGTGATGTCGGTGTATGGCGGCTGCGGGTTGATCCCGTACGGCCCTGCGGCCATCGGTGCGATCGCGGCGTACAGGTCCGGGTAGGTGGCGGCCATGACCGTGCTCATCCCGCCGCCCGCAGAGTAGCCGCCGACATAGACCCGGTCGCGATCGAGCCCGAACTCCTCGATCAGGGTGGTGGTGATGCCCGCGACAATCGACGGCTCACCGGTCTCGCGCTGCTGGTTGGCCGGATCGAACCAGTTCCAGCAGTGGCGCTCGTTGGCTGCTCGGGTCTGGATCGGGTACGCGAGAACGAAGCCCAATTCGTCGGCGACCCGCGTCAGCGCGAACCCGTTGCCGGCCAGCTGCGCCTCCGGATCGGTACAGCCGTGCAGGTAGATCATGAGGGGCTTGCCCGCAAGATCACCGGGCGGGACGTGTAGGTAGTAGTCGCGGGTGCCCGCTGCATTGGTGTAGCTGCGCTGGGTGACCTCGGACGCGTGTGCCTCCGGGCCGCTCAGCGCGCCCAGGCCCGATACCAGCACCGCCAGGGCGACCGGGGCAGTGAGACGGCCCGGTGAGATGACGTGCCCGCCGATCCGCCGCAGCGCGGCGCGGATGGATTCGAGGGCCGGCTTTCGCGAGGCGTCCGTCCGCAGACTTGTGTCGATCGACTTCATAGATTCCCTTCCCTGGTTCGCCCTACAGTGCCGCACCTGTGGCGGCTGATCCAGCGTTCCAAGATCGGTGAGCGTTCGTGAGCCCATTGTCTTGTCCGCGGACCACGGCGTCCAGGTACGCGCGCGAAGCCCCGGCTGGGATCCGCAGGCTCTCTTCACGTTTCAGCGTGCCGAGTAGCGCAGGTATAGGCGGGAGATACAGCGGTGCGTCGGTGAACCCGCGGTGTGCCGCGCCAGGGACAGTGAGTCGGTAGTTGGGTTCGGCGGCGGTGGCCAGCACATGCCTGAGCGCATCCGCGTAGCGCTCGTCCCCATCGGTGCCGCCGGTTCCCTGCCCCGATACGAGGGCGAGGACGGGGGCCCGCCCGTCGAAAGCAGTGCGAGGAGGGCCTCCACGTTGACCGCGGCGTCGAATCGGTTGTCCTGCGCGGCGGCGAGTAGCGCGGCGGCAACCCAGCGAGTGACCGGCCACCGCCGCGTGATCCACATCGAGCCGCACTTCACCGGGTTGATGTTCCAGGGATTGGTGCAATCACTGATCTCGGGCGCTTCTGGTGTTGCCGGAGCCGGGAGCAAGTCTGCCGCGGCCTTGCGGCTGACGTTCGTTCCGGCATGCTTGGCTGAACGTGAATGTTGTTGAGGAAAGGGAAGATCGAACATGCTCGGCACAACGTCGCCGCCGCGCTCGGCGTGATGCTGATCGGCACCGTGGTTCGGTCGCGATCCTCGCCCCGATCCAGCAAGGCGCCCCTCGCACCCCAGCGTTAGCGCCACGTCCACTGCCCCTTCGATCACCAGTGTCTCCTAGTCGTCTAGGGCTGACGACATTGAGATCAATAGGCCCCTCTCCAGGCAGGTCGCAGCGGCTTTCAGCCCACTCGCGGTCCTTGCCGCCTCGGCGATCCTCGACTCCGCCGAGCTGCCTGCAGGATTCCCGACCACGCAGTAGTCGGCCTGAGCGTGCACTGAAACGGCCCGAGTTCACCTCGGCTCGTTGATCCCTCTCGACGCAACCCATCAACCGGCCAGGGTGAGCACATCGGGCATGTGATTGTGTGTCGCGACATTCGGCGAGGACTTCGGCCGCCCGCGCACTCGCCGCGCTCGGGCGGCCACGATGCCGAATTGGTAATGGCGAACAGACCCCTCGCTGCCGCAGCATAAGATGCGGTGTCGCGTGTACACGCCGGGTGGACGGCGTCGGCATGGAGGCACCGCTTTCGGAAGGCAGCCAATGGGACCACTTCTCCTGCCCTGCTGACACCACGGCTCGCGCCGTGCGTGGCGCATAACTCTACTGCCCCAGCATTTTTCGGCCTTCGCGTGTCCTCGTCGGCAGCGATGGCCGCATCCGGCCTCCGTCACGAGGAGAGATCGCCATGTCCACCGAATCCCAGCACGTCGGCGCCCTGGGCCGCGAACTGATCGACACCCACCACTGGCTGCGGGGCGAACTGCGCCGCATCGCCCGCGCACTGGAGCAGTATCCGGACAACGAACCGATCGGCCCGCTGCGAGACTTGCGTACGCACTGCCTGGCCTTCTGCCAGGCCCTCACCGACCACCATACGAGCGAGGATCGGACGGCGTTTCCCCTTCTGGCCCAGCGTTTCCCCGATCTGGCACCGGTACTGGCCGAACTCGCCGCCGACCACCATCTGGTCGCAGACATCCTGACCCGGATGACTGCCGCGCTCGCCGAGCTCAGCGTCGAGAGACTCGACACGGTGCGTGGGGAGATCGCTGGGCTGTCGGCGATTCTGGAGTCCCATTTCCAGTGGGAGGAACGTCGGATCGTAGCGGCCCTGGACACCCTGCCGAGTCGCGAATACACCGCAGCGGAGCTGTTCAGCCGCAGGCGATGACGTCATGACCGGTGCGCAGCCCGCGCCTCTGACTCTCCGAGGACGCGCTGACGTGCGCTTCCGACGGCGGCGCTCCTACTCGTTCAAGAAGTCTCCGAGCGTCTGGAACCCGGTTCGAACGACCTCGCCGATTATCTCGGTGCCACGGGAAATCATCTCTGCCCGAAATTCCTCGGCCTGGGCCATGGCTTCCTGGTGATACGGCTCCAGCATCGTGGCGAAAACGCCGGCCTGTGCGGGTTCCTGGACGACACCGGCGACGGCAGGGGATTGTTCGGCCGGTGGTCGCTGGACCGGCGGTGTTCGCGACGGTTCTATCGACCATACCTGTTGTTCCGCGGAGTTCACGAGGGCCACCGTTCCCTCGGCGTACAGGACGAGCCAGCTGACCGCCACGCCGTTGGTGCCGGTAGCCCACATGGGACGGCCGCGCGCGTCGTAGCCGACGAAATTCCCGTCCCCCTGCAGGGTTGCCCGAACCGCACCGCAGCCGGCGTTTCGCACCCATCCGGTGGCGTTGTCGGCTTCGCTGGAGCGCAGTTCCAGGGCGCCGTCGGAACGAAAGGTCAGCGTGTAGTTTCCGTTGCTGAGGTAGTCGCCGCAGCGCAAGCTGGCGTCGCGCGGCAAGTAGTGCCCCACGAGATGGAACTCGCTGACGAGCCGACCATGTGCCGAAGACCAGAGAACCGAGTTCTCCGATCTGAGTTCGGCGGTGCCCGAGCTGTTGATCTCCAGTGCGTCGATTCGATATCCGACCGTATATGTCTGCCACACGTCGCCGCCGCTCGATGACAGCCTGAGATTTCCGCTGTCGTCGAGGAGCACGATATCCGCTCCGGTGCCGGCGGTTTCGGTGTTCCAGGAGATGGAGCTGCCGTGGTGCAGGGTCAGGTTTCCGTCCGGTCCGAACGTGAGTGTGGTGGTGCCGTTCTTCAGATACCGGCCACGCGTCAACCCGTCACCAACAGGCAGGAACGAGTAGCCGAGATCGTACGGGGTGAATCCCCGAATGTCGTCGCTGACCGCCGTTCCGATATCGCTGGTGGGCACCAGGCGTCCGTCCCGGTGCAGCGACAGCCGCGTCGCGGCGCTGCCCGCGGTTTCGGAGAGATCGAAGAACATGTCGTCGGCGGTGTCCAGGGATGCGCTGCCGTTGAAGTTCATGCTGAGACGTTCGAATCCGTATTCGCCGGTGAAGGATTCACGCAAGAATTGCGTACCCATCCGCCACACCAGGTTCCCGTTCTCGTGCAGGGTGACCGTGCAGACTCCTTTTCGGAGCTGCTCACCGATGTGCATCGACTCGCCTCTGTCCAGTTTCCGCCCGATGTCGATCGGTGCTGTCGATCCTGTTCCGGTGCGCAGGGACCACAGTTGCCTGCCGGTGCGCGACAGGATGACGAGCTCGCCGTCATCGCGGAAAGTCAACCGGTCGATGTCGCGGCTGCCGGGGCCGAAGCTCCAGTTCTCTCCTTCGTCACCGTGCGCCGTGAATCGTCCGTTGAACTGGAGGGTGGCTCGTGTCGCAGGGACGATGTCTGGAGGGGAGACCCACAGCGTATCGATCCCCTTCCGCAGAACCAGAACCCCGTCCCGGGCGAGGGCGAACTCGAACCCCCCTCGCGTGATGGATTCTCCACGCGTCAGGCTCTCGCCGACGCGTAGTTCCGCGCCGACAGTGCGAAAGCGCCCCGAGTGCTGGGCAGTGATGACCTCGCCCCGCGCGTCGTACATGGCGATGTCCCCGTCGCCTTCGAGTTTCACATAGCTGACCGGCGCTCTCGACGGGACCTCCCACAGCACGGTTCCGGCGGCATCGTAGGCGACGAGCCCACCGGCGGTCATCTCGATGATCTGTGTGACGAGACCATCTTCGCGCTGCGCCATCGCGGTCACCTCGCGTGCGGATTCCGAGAGCGACAAGACTCCGTTCGACTGTAGAGTCAAGCGGAATCGCCCATTGCTCAGGAATTGGCCGTGGCCGATCGTGTCGCCGACATGCAGAGTGTCACCCACCTGTTCCCCCCTCGTTCTCCGCAGGTGTGGGAAGCATACGTGCGATGTGCAGTGGTGGCCCAGTACACACCTATCGAAAAGCGATGCCGACTCCGTCCCGGTTCTGGCTACGCTCCCCGAGATCGACCTCGTGCAGATCCGCCTCCGGCCCGAAGACGAGTGGCCGTTCGGCCCGCAACTCGGCTGAGGGCAGTGTCGTACTCCTTTTCGATACGGTGGACGATCGTGCTCACCGATTCGACGGCTCGGATGGTTTGTAGACCTTGACCGGCGGCCCAGACGTCCTTCCACCTCTTGAGCGAGGCGGTGCCCGCGGTGTAGTTCTTCTCGACGGTCGGCGGTTCGAGATCGTCAGGGTCCAGGCCGCACGCGATCAGGCTCGGCTTGAGCCACGAGGCCGGGGTTCCGGTGATCGCGGCGCTGACGACGAGGTCGTCCGGTCCGTGGTCGACGACCATCTGTTTGTACGCCGCTGGGGCTGTGCTTTCGGCGGCAGCCAGGAATCTGGTACCCATGTACACCAGGTCGGCGCCCGCGGTGATCGCACCGGCGACGCCGTACCCGTCGCTGATGCCGCCGCCGATGATGACCATCCCCTCGAAGAACTCACGCACGGCGGAGGTGAAGGCGAACGGGGAGAGGTGACCGGTGTGGCCCCCGGCGCCGGCCGAGACACAGGCCATGCCGTCGGCGCCGGCCTCCGCGGCCTTCCTCGCGAGCTTCATGTTGACCACGTCGGCGATGACGACACCGCCGTAGCTCTTGACGACATCCATGACGGGCCGGGGCGAGCCGAGGGCGGTGATGACGATCTGTGGTTTGTACTCGGCGATGAGTCGAAGGTCCTCGGCCAATCGTGCGTTGCTGCTGTGGGTGATGAGGTTCGCCGCCCAGGGGCCGGTGGGTCGCGACGCGTCGTCGTCGCGCAGGCTGTCGGTGATCGTCCCCATCCAGGCGTCGAGATCTTCGACGGTTCGGCAGTTCTGGGTCGGAAAAGAACCGACGATGCCCGATCGGCACGCCGCGACCACGAGGTCCGGGCCGGAGACCAGGAACATCGGTGCGGCGACCACGGGGAGGCGTAGAGAGTCGAGAAGGGTGTTCATCATAGTGTCCTGCTCAGGAGTGGGGTGTCAGCGGTTCAGTGGGTGAATGGGGAAGAGGCGCCCTGCGTGCGGCGCTCGAGCATGCGTGCCGCGTTCGTGCGGTCCACCTTCCCCAGGTGTGTCAGGGGGATTGCCTCGACCCGGTGGACCGATTTGGGGCGTTTGAAGTCCGGCAGGCGGTCTCGGCACTCGGCGAGGAGACTGTCGTCGTCGAGGGCGGCACCGGAGTGGACCGTGTAGGCGGCGGCGATGCGCTGTCCCCACACGGAATCCGGTAGTCCCACCACGACGACGTCGTTCACGCCGGCGATGCCGGAGATGACCTCTTCGACCTCGCGGGGGTACACGTTGTAGCCGCCGGTGATGATCATGTCCTTGCTCCGGCCGGTCAGATGGATACAGCCGGTGGCTGTCCGCAGGCCGAGGTCGCCCGAGTACAGGACGCCGTCCGCGTGGTTCTTGCCGAGATCCGTTCGCGCACCCGCATTGTGGTATCCGGGACTGACCGCCGCGCCGCTGACCACGAGCTCGCCGATCTCACCGTCGGGAACGGGGCGGTCGCCATCCCTGAATTCGATCTCGATTCCTGGGCAGGGCCGCCCGACCGAGCTGAGAAGGCGGGGATCGTCGGTCATCCCGCGGTGGTGGTCGGCGGCATCGAGCACGGTCAGCGGGGGGATCGCCTCGACCATTCCGTAGTACTGGACGAGATTCGGCGTGATCCGCTGGTACGCCTGGCGGATGTGCTCGACCGGCATCGGCGCTCCGGCGTACGCCAGCATGCGCAACCTCCGCATCGGTGTGAGCCGGGCGTCGTCGAAGTCGAGCATCCGCGCGATGACGGTGGGCACGAGCGCGGTGTGTGTCGCGGCGTGGCGTTCGACAGCGTCGATCACGTCCGCGGGACGAGCGTGATCGAGAATGACCTGGCGCGCGCCTGCCTCGAGAAGCGGGAGAACGAACAGTCCGCTCGTGTGGATGATCGGCCCGGCGTGGACGAAGACCGGGCGCTCGGCACCGTCCAGGGTGCCCGCCAGGACGTGCTCACGCATCGCGCGAAGCGACGCGAGTCGGTTGGCGTGCGATCGCTGCGCGCCCTTCGGTACTCCGGTCGTCCCGGAGGAATAGTGGAGGGCGCACAGCGACCGGGGGTCCAGGTCGGGCAGTGCGAAACTCTCCGGTGCCCGGGCGAGGACGTCGTCGAGTGATGGAAGGTCATCTCCCGCGCCGGCCGCGATCACGATCTCGGTTGGCGACCGCAGGGCGAATTCCCGCGCACCGGCGACCGCTGGATCGAAGATCAGCGCCGCGGGTGCGCAGTCCGCCATGATGCGCACCCAATCCCGCTCGCCCACCCGTGGATTGAGCGCCACGCGGACATAGCCCCCGATGGTCAACGCGAGGTCGATCTCGACGGCGGCCGTCGAGTTGGGCAACAGCACGAGGACGGTGCGCCCTGGCTCGACCCCGATCTGCGCGAGGCCTGCCGCGAGGCGGTGGACACGGTCGGACAGTTCCCTGAACGTGAGCGAGGTCGTGCCGTCTTCCACGGCGACGTCGGGACCGAAGCGCGCGGCTGCGACGCGCACCACACTGGCGATAGTCATGTGAGCCCTACTCCTCCATTTCGCTACACTTATTGAAGTAGACATCAGTCGGCCCGGTTTACGCAACAACAGTTCGGCGCCGGCAGGAGAGGAGCGCGGCATGACCCGATTTGCGACTTCGGCAGGGGATGGGCGGACACCGTGGGTGATCGACGCGATTCGAACGCCGTTCGGTTCCGCTCGAGGTGCGCTGTCGTCCATCCGCGCGGACGATCTCGCGGCGCTGCCGATCGCGGGCTTGGTCGCCCGACACCCCGGGCTCGATCCTGCCCGCATCGATGACGTCGTCTGGGGAAACGCCAACGGCGCAGGTGAGGACAATCGCAATATCGCTCGCATGGCGCTGCTGCTCGCGGGCTTGCCCCACACGATCCCTGGTGTCTCGGTCAATCGACTGTGCGGATCCGGCGCCGAAGCGGTGCTGGCCGCGACCCGGCGGGTCGCGGTCGGTGACGCGGATATCGTGCTCGCGGGAGGCTCGGAGAGTATGAGCAGGGCACCCTATGTCCTGCCTCCGGTCGACTCGGCCTTCCCGCGCGCGCTCGACCTGGTGTCCACCACCGTCGGATGGCGCATGACGAACCCGCGATTTCCCGCACCGTGGGTCGAATCCCTGGGCCGCTCCGCCGAACTGGTGGCTGCACGTCAGGGCGTCGGTCGCGGTGAGCAGGACGAGTGGGCGCTGCGATCCCACGAACTCGCGACCCGCGGGTGGGCCGACGGTGTGCACGACGGATTCGTGGTTGGGCAAGCGGGCCTCGAACGTGACGAGCCGATCCGTGCGGCCGATCGTGCCGCGCTCGCCGCGCTGAAGCCGGCGTTCTCCCCGAACGGCAGCGTCACGGCGGGGAACTCGTCGCCGGTCAGTGACGGTGCGGTCGCCGCGCTGGTGGCGAGCGGAGCCGTCGCCGAGGAACTCGGTGTCGAGCCGCTCGGGCGGGTTCTGGCGTCGGCCGTCGTGGGGATCGAGCCGGAACTGTTCGCGCTGGCCCCGGTCGCGGCGATCGGGAAGGCGCTGGAGCGGGCGGGGCGAAAGCCCGCGGACGTCCGTGTCCTCGAATTGAACGAGGCGTTCGCGGCGGTGGTTCTGTCGTGTCTGCGTGAGCTACCCAGCATTTCGGCAGATCGGGTCAACCCCTTCGGTGGGGCGATCGCGATGGGACATCCGCTCGGTGCGTCCGCCGCTCGCGTGGTCATCGACTGCCTGCGGCACCTGCGACGGCTCGGGGGTGGAATCGGCGTCGCCTCGGCCTGCATCGGGGTGGGGCAGGGCATCGCTATTGTGTTGGAGGCCTGACGCGATCGGTGCGACGGGCGCCGGTTCGGGAAGGCGGGTGGCTGTGGTCGACGAGGCTGGGGCTGCGATGGCGCCGAGCCCGGTGGCGCAGACGATCGACCTCCTGGGCGACCGTCTGACCGTCGCAGTGCTTCGCGACGCGTTCGTCGACCACGTGCGGCGATTCAGTCAGTGGATCGACCGGACCGGGGCACCGCCCGCGGTGCTGTCGTCGCGCCTGAACGCGCTGGTCGAGGCGGGGCTGATGGTGCGGCGCCCACAGCCGGGAGGCCACGAGCGGCACGACTACATGCTCACCGACCTGGGTCTCGCGACGTGGGAGTTCCTGGTCAGTGTGTGGTCGTGGCAACGCGAATGGTCCGCCGAGGGGCTGCTCCAGCCCGAAATGGTCCATGTGGACTGCGGGCATCGAGGCCCGCCGGAATTGGTGTGCGGGCACTGCGGGGAGACCGTCAAGCCGCGAGACGCGAGGCTCGAGCTGGACCGTGACTCTCTGGTCATGGTGGCGCGTGGCAGTCGTCGGCGGTCGACCCGGAACTCGCCGGCCCTGAGCCGGGCCGATCTCCAGTTCACCGAGGTGATGGAGGCGATCGGGGATCGGTGGAGCGCGCTGGTCACCGGCCTCGCCCTGTCGGGTGTCCGGCGCTTCGGTGAGTTCCAGTCGATCCTGAAGATCTCACCCACGACCCTCACCGAACGCTTGACCCGTCTCTCCGACGTGCAGATACTCGCCCGCGGTGACGGCGGCCGCGAGTACGTGCTGACGCCCCGGGGGCGGGCGCTGTTCCCGATCTTCGCCTTTCTTCTCGCCTGGACACCGACGGCGCACCCGGGTGTACCGGCCGAGCAGCTGGGGCCGAGGCTGCGCCACGACGGCTGTGGCAACCCACTGCGGCCCGCCCTGCGCTGCCGTGGCTGCGATGTGAATCTGCAACGCACGACCGTCATCTTCGAAGCCTGACAGCGCGGTCCGGCCGCCCTGCCTGCCGCGGTTGGCGCGCGATCGGCGCAGCGCCGCCTTGCCGAGAAGTCGACCGTTGACAAACTTTGTGCGACTTGCTTCACTTCAATAATAGTAGTGACCGGCGCGTGGGACGCCGCGGCTCATCTCTCCGCAGCGGACCCGCCGATGTCGCCCAGTCGCACCCCCGTCGACAGGAACGAGCCTTCATGTTCTTCGAAACACATCGCGATCTACTGCAGGCCGCAGTAGATGCCAACCAGACACGCTCCGCGTGGACCGGATACACCGCCATCGCCCCGCCCGAATGCGGGCAGGCGGAAGACATCGTCGGTTCCTACGATGGAGCAACCCTGTGCCTTTCGGTGCAGACACCCAGCCGGATCACGGCCGACGAGGTGTCGCCCTATACCGGCAAGGCTCTGAACGTCACCTACAGCGCCCCTTCGGCGGAGGAAGCGCTCGGCGGCGCTGCGCGAGCGGCGGTGGCCCTCCGCGACGCCGACGTAGAGCTGCGAGTCGGGGTATGTCTCGAAGCTCTGCACCGAATTCATCTGCGGGGTCGGGAATTCGCCGCGATCACGTCCCACACCACCGGGCAGAGTCTCGCTATGGCCTGCAGCGGGAGCGGGACCAACGCGTTGGACCGCGGACTGGAAGCCGTCGCGATGGCGTGGGCGGCCATGAGCCGCGTGCCCCCGGAAGTGACCTGGCAGCAGACGTTCGGCACGTCGGAGGTGACGTTGCGCAAGCGGTTCCGTGCGCGCCCGCTCGGTACGGCACTGGTCATCGCCTGCGCATCGTTCCCGGCCTGGAACGCCTACCCGGCGATCCTCGCCAACCTCGCCACCGGCAATCCGGCCCTGGTCAAACCACACCCGCGCTCGGTGCTGGCAACGGCAGTGGCCGTGAGCGTCATCCGTGAGGTCCTCGCCGAGGCCGGGCTGCCCACCGACGCGATCCAACTCGTCGTCGACACCGTCGATGATCCCGTCGCCGCCCGGCTGGCCACAGATCCCGCGACGCGCATCGTCGACTTCACCGGCAGCCAGTCCTTCGGGACATGGCTCGAGCGCAACGTCGACAACACTCTGGTGTTCACCGAGACCGCGGGCGTCAACACCGTCATCCTCGACTCGGTCCGGGACCTGCCCGCCGCCATGCGCACTCTGGCCGGAGGCCTGTCGCTGTTCAGCGGGCAGATGTGCACCACGCCGCAGAACATCTACATCCCCGACGCGGGAGTCCGCACGGACCACGGCCCCGTCTCCCGCGACGACGTGGTCGCCGCCCTCCGCTCGGCGATAGACGACCTCGCGGGCGCGCCGCGCCGCGCCGCCGCCGTCTGCGGTGCGCTGCAGTCGGAAGCGACCCGGCAGGCGCTCGACGCCCTCACCGACCGGGCGGCGGCGGACGGCACCCTGGTGCGTCGTCCCTCGGCCTACGTCCATCCCGAGTACCCGCAGGCGCGGGCGGTGACCCCGCTGCTGGTCCGCGTCGATCCACGGCGTGGCGACCCGCTGCCCGACGGCGAGCAATTCGGACCCGTGGCGTTCGTCATCGACTGCGCCGACCGGGAATCCGCCGTCGAGCACGCGACCGCGAGCGTCCGTCGGCACGGCGCGATCAGCTCGTACCTGTACTGCACCGATGACGCGGCCGTCGACGCCATCGCCGACGCCTACGCGGATGCGGGCGCGTCGCTGTCGGCAAATCTGGTCTCCTCGATGCCGATGCAGTACGCGGCCGCCTACAGCGACTATCACGTCACCGGTCTCAATCCGGCGGGCAACGCGACGCTGACCGACGAGTCCTTCGTGGCCGGCCGATTCCGTATGGTCCAGGATCGCCGCCAGGTGCGGGGGTGAAGTCCGTGTCCCAGTTCTCCGACGGCGTCTACATCTACGACGCCGTTCGCACTCCCAAGGCCCGGGTCCGCCGACACGGCGGCACCCTCGCCGACGTCCCCGCCTACGACCTTCTGGCCCAGTTGTTCTCGGCCGTTCAGGAGCGTGGCTTGTCGCCGGACGTGGTGGACGACGTCGTGATCGGGACGAGCACCGCGGTCGGAGACCAGGGCGGCAATGTCGCCCGCGCCGCCGTGCTCTGGGCAGGCTGGCCCGACGCCGTGAACGCCGGCGTGGTGTCGAGACTGTGCTGCTCGGGAATCGACGCGATCGAGACAGCGTCCGCCAAGATCGCCGCGGGCATCGCGGACGTCGTGGTGACCGGTGGTGTCGAATCGATGTCGCGCGTGCCGATGATGTCCGACCGGCCCGCCTTCGCGGAAGACGCCGACCTCGGCGAACGGACCGGATTCGTGACGATCGGCGTCTCGGCGGATCTTACCGCCGCGCAGTACGGATTCACCCGAGCCGAACTCGACGAGTGCGCCGTCACCTCGCACCGCCGTGCACTCGCCGCACCCCGGTCCGGTTCGATCGTGCCGGTGCGTTCCGACACCGGAACGATCCTCACCGCGGACGAGGGACCCCGCGACGACATCAGCCTGGCCGGTCTCGCGGACTTGGCGCCGCTGTTCGGTCGGGATCCGCTCTGGGAGCGAGTGGCGGAGCGGCTACCCGGTGCGCCGCGGCCCGCCGTCGGGCTGCACACCGCGGCGACGGCTCCGCAACTCTGCGATGGCGCGGCTGCTGCCGTGCTCGGCACCGCAGCCGCGGCGACCCGCATCGGGTCCGAACCCGTGGCGGAGGTGGTCGGCGTCGCGCAGGCAGCGGTGCGCTCTCCGCTGTTGACCGCCTCGGTGGTGGCAGCGCGACGTGCCCTCGGCAACGCCGGGATCTCCGCCGACCGACTCGATGTCGTCGAAGCGAACGAATCCTTCGCCGCCTCGGTGCTCGTCATGATGCGGGAGCTGAAGCTCGACCCGGACAGGGTCAACCCCAACGGCGGATCGATGGCGACCGGCCATCCGCTCGGCGCCGCCGGCGGCGCACTGCTGGTCAACGCACTCGATCAGCTGCGTCGCGTCGACGGCGAGTACGCGTTGATCACCATTCCGGCGGCGCTGGGACTCGGCGGCGCCGCAGTTGTCCGGCGACTCGGATGAGCGCCCGCCCCCGTCGAGCGTCCAAGGAAGTGGAACCCATGAACGTCACTGCGGACAACCTGTCCTCCAACCGCTTACGCGCGTGTCATCCGGAAGACCGGGTCGAGGACCATCTCGCTCGCGGGTGGTGGCGCCGGGGCACCGTGCTCGACCTCCTCGACGGACACGTCCGGGACCGGCCCGGCGCGCCTGCGGTCACCGACCCCGGGAATCTGCCGGAACTCGCCGGCCTCACTCCGCAGTCCCTGACCTGGGCGGAGTTCGCCGCGAAGGTCGATGACATCGCCGCGAAACTCCATGCGAGCCACGTGCGCCCGGGAGATGTGGTCGCGGTGCTGCTCCCGAACTCGGTTGCCCTCACCGCCACGTACTTCGCGTTGTGGCGACTCGGGGCGATCGCGGCACCGATGCCGGCGTCCTACCGGCGACACGAGCTGAGCCGAATCGTGGCGGCTTCCGAAGCGGTCGGCGTCGTGACCACGACCAGCCTGCATGACCGCAGGCCCCATGAGGAGGCACTGTCCCTGGCCGCCGAGATGGCCTGCCTGCGGCACGTTTTCACCTTCGGACCAGCCGCCGACGGTGTGGGTGTGCCGCTGGACCGCGACCCGGCTACCGCGGACGAGGTCGACGCGGCGCGGTGTGCGCAGCGGAGGCTCACACGGACCGTGAACGACTGCCTCACCATCTGCTGGACCAGCGGTACGGAGGCCGCGCCGAAGGGCGTTCCCCGGTGTCACGCCGATTGGCTGGCCATCGGGCACGCCGTGCAGGACGGTTTGCAGGCACAGTCCGATTCCGTCATCGTCGGGCCCTTTCCGATGGTCAACATGGCGGGGTTCGCGACATCGCTGCTGCCATGGCTGCTCAGCGGCGGGCACCTGGTCCAGCACCACCCGCTCGATCTTGCGGTGTACCTCGATCAGATCCAGCGGCACCGAGCCACCCACACGAGTATGCCGCCGGCGATTCTCAGCATGCTGTTGCAGAATTCGAGCCTCCGCACCACGTTCGACCTGTCGTCGCTGCGCACGGTCGGCTCGGGCGGCGCACCGCTTCCCCCCGGCGTCGTCCGCGACTGGCAGAACGATCTCGGCATCGAGGTGATCAACTTCTTCGGCTCCAACGAGGGCGTCTGCCTGCTCGGCGCACCGTCGGACACGCCGAATCCGATGGTGCGCGCCCAGTACCTCCCGAACTACAGCGCGACCGGCAAGACGTGGGTCACGGCGGTGGCTGAGCGGACATCGGTCCGGCTCGTCGACCTAGCGACGGGCGAGGTGGTCACGGAGGTCGGCGGTCGCGGCGAGCTGCGGCTGAAGGGGCCGACCGTCTTCGCCGGCTACCTCGCCGGAACGGCGGCGAGCAGCCCGTTCGACGACGACGGATACCTCTGCAGCGGCGATGTATTCGAGCTGTGCGGCGAGTCCGGCGAGTACCTGAAGTTCGTCGACCGCAGTAAGGAGATCATCATCCGGGGCGGGATGAATATCGCGCCGGCGGAGATCGAAGGCCTGCTCCTCGAGCATCCAGCGGTCGCCGATGTCGCGATCGTCGGCTACGACGATGTAGTTCTCGGCGAGAAGTGTTGCGCGGTGGTCGTTCCCGCCTCGGAGCAGGAGGTCGTACTCGACGACCTCGTCGCCTTCCTGCGCGCCAAGGACGTCGCATCCTTCAAGCTGCCGGAGAAACTCGTCACGGTCGACGAACTGCCCCGCAACCCGATCGGCAAGCTGCAACGCCGCACATTGCGTAGCGAGATCGCTCGAGAAGGCTGAACCATGAGTGAGAAGGCATCCCCGGTGGCAGCGTCGCGACCGACCCCGACCGGCGTGGATCGGCCCCTCGCCGAGGAACTGACGGACATGCTCACGGGCCGCTTGCCGGGCACGATCGGCATGCGGATCCTCGCGGCCACTGCGGAGCAGGTCGTCGGCGAACTGCCCGTTCAGGAACGGGTGCTCGCCCCCAACGGATACCTCCATGCGGCGAGCGTGGTCGCGTTGGCGGACACCGCCTGCGGGATCGGGACCCGGTTGGCGCTGCCTGCCGACGCCACCGGTTTCACCACGGTGGAACTCAAGACGAACTACCTGGGCACGGCGCGGTCGGGGGTTGTCACCGCGACCGCGGTCCGCATGCACGGCGGCCGACGAACACAGATCTGGGACGCGACCGTTCGCGACGACCAAGGCAGCACGATCGCCCTGTTCCGCTGCACTCAGTTGATATTCCACCCCTGAAGAGCCCGCGAACCGGGGCATAGGCCATTCGACGAAAGGAAACACTCGATGACGAACACGAAGCCATCGGCGAGCGAGGCCCCGATTGCCGTCGCGCGCCCCGCGGACAGCACCGCGGAAAACCCTTACCTCCTCGGCGTTTTCGCGCCGGTGCAGGAGGAATTGACGCTCGACGATCTGCCGGTGATCGGCGAGATTCCCCACGATCTCAACGGTGTCTACCTGCGCAACGGTCCGAACCGGCAGTTCGCGGCCCCGGGCCGGTACCACATGTTCGACGGCGACGGCATGATCCACGCCGCTCACTTCGACAACGGCAAGGTCCGCTATCGCAACCGATACGTCCGCACCCGCGCGTTCACGGAGGAATCCGCGGCCGGTCGCGCGCTGTGGACCGGACTGATGGAGAACCCCGCGAACAACCCGTGGGGCAACGGCCACGGACTGGGGATCAAGGACGCCGCCAACACCGACGTCATCTTCCACCGCGGTCAGGTTCTCGCCACCTGGTACCTGTGCGGCACCCCGTATGGGATCGACCCCCTGTCGTTGGAAACGCTCGGCGCCCAGGACTTCCTGGGGACCTTCGCCGGTGACATGATGGCCCATCCGAAGGTCGACGAGTCGACCGGTGAGCTCATCTGGTTCGACTACGGTCCCGACCAGAACTTCCTGCGCTACGGCATCATCGGGCCGAGCGGACAACAGACGCATCTGACCGAGATCGACCTGCCGGCGCCGCGGCTGCCGCACGACATCGCGATCACACAGAACTACTCGATCCTCATGGACCTGCCGCTGGTCCAGGATCAGGATGCCCGGCGGGCGGGCAAGTACCGCATCTTCTACGACCGGGCACTGCCCTCGCGCTTCGCGGTCATCCCGCGGCACGGCACCGGCGCACAGGTGCGGTGGTTCGAGGCGAAGCCGTGCTACATCTACCACGTCGTCAACTCCTGGGAGCAGGGCGACGAGATCATCATGGACGTCTGCCGGGTCAAGAATCCGCAACACCAGACGACTTTCGATCATCCACTGGCGAGCATGCTCGCCTATATGCGTCTCGATGCGCAGCTCTACCGATACCGGTTCGACCTGCGGACAGGGACGACGACCGAAACCCCGCTCGACGACGCGAACCTCGAGTTCCCGAGCGTGGATTCGCGGATCGTGGGGCAGTCGCATCGTTACTCCTACAGCATGAGCCTCGGACACGAGCCGATGTTGCTCTTCGACGGCCTGGTGCGCTTCGACTCCCTGACCGGAACCAAGGAGGAGCACAAGTTCGGCGCGGGGCGCTGGGGTGCCGAAGCACCGTTCGCGCCGCGCGACGGATCGACCGGTGAGACCGACGGCTACCTGGTCTGCTTCGTGAACGACGAGGCCGAGAATCGCGGCGAGATCGACATCTTCGACGCTCAGGATGTCGCCGCGGGTCCGATTGCGCGAGTGCTGCTACCGCAGCGCGTGCCGTCCGGTTTCCATGCATGCTGGATCCGCAGCGATCAACTTGCCGAACCCCAAGCGGGCTGAGCCGCCGAGACGCGGAGCGGCCTTGCGCCGTGGGTGATCCCGCGATCCGCCACGGCGCCAGGCAGCCCCGTCGGCTCGGAGGAGTTCAATCGAGGTGTGGAAGGCCTCGTCGATCGACATGCGCGGATCGCGGCTCCACCATCACGGTGGTCGACTCCAGTTCACCACCGCACTCGCTGCACGAGAACCGTGGTGTGAATCCGTCGCCACACGCGACGTGTGTGAACGCGATCGCGTCCCCTTCGGGGGCCGGGAACCACCGTTGGCCCCAAGCGATCATGGCCACCACGACGGGGAAAAAGGCGCGTCCCTTGTCGGTCAAGTGATAGGTCGTCCGGTCGACACGTTCGGTGCTGGGCGTTTCGCTCAGCACACCGAGCTCGGTAAAGGTGCGCAGCCGCTCCGCCACGATCGTCGGAGACGCCCGCATCCGTTCGGCGAACTCGCTGTAGCGCCGGGCGCCGAGAAGCGCCGAACCCAGCATCGCGGCGGACCATCTGTTGCCGATGAGATCCATCGTCTGTGGAAGCACGTGGGGCATCCGGACGGCGCCACTCGATCGCCGTCTGTTCGAGGCCGCGGGGACGCTGCGCGTCCAACCGCCGCTCGGGCCCATCTCGGCGACGACGTCACGGGCGTCGGCGGGGGACCCGCACGATGCGCACTCCAGTCGCGGTGTGAAGTGCCGGTCGCACGTGGTGTGGCGCATGAGGGGGAGTACGCCGTGATCGGGCGCCCACCGTAATTCCCATGACCACACCGAGAGCAGAATCGACCACAGCTCCTGACCGCAGGCGGTCCGCCGATACTCGTACCGGGCGGGCCTGTCCTGGTAGGGGGTCCGCTCGAGCAGCCCCGCATCGGTGAGCACCGCCAGTCGCGAGGACAGCACGGCGTGCGAGATTCCACCCGCGCCCATCCAATCGCGGTACCGCTTGGCCCCTTGGAAGGAGTGGCGCAGGATCCACAGGTTCCACTCGTCTCCCAGGAGTCCCAGGGCCACAGCGATGGAGTTGTCCCCGCCCGGGGTGAGCATGCGCCCGGCGGTCGGAGTCCTGGGCTCCGCGTCGGGTGCATGCTCATCGGACATCCCCAGAACTATAGCCCGGGGCGATCGAGTCCTATCGCCTCCGTCGGGTCGTCGTTCGTTCGCCACCGCGGCAGGGCCGAACCCGGTGCCCAGGTGGAATGCGTGCCGCTGGAGACACGCTCCGGCAGGCGAATCCGCGCCACCGGCCCGTCCGCGACACGAGCGGCGTCGAAAACCAGACACTCCGACAGGTCCTCGTCGACGTTCGAGACGATCGTGACCAGATAGCCGTCGTCCTCTTCGGTGCCGCCGACGCGCGGCGCCATCGCTGTCTCGCTGCCGAACACGCCGTCGCCGAACACGAAGCGCTCTTCCTGTCCGGTGACGGTGTCGTGCTTGACCAGGCCGTCGAACAGGAACCAGCCGGGGCGGCCGGTGGCGGCGTAGGTGTAGCGGTGCGAGCGACCGGCGTGCCGGGGATTGATCATCCCGAACTCGGTGACGCTGTCCGAGAGTCGTTCCTCGCGAACCTCTCCCGTGCGCAGGTTCAACCGCCACCGATGCAGGTGGGTTCCCATCCGGTCGAGGGCCAGGAATCGGAACATCCGCTGGTAGATCCCGCCGTCTCCGGTGTCCTCGGGCTCCGGGTGCTCCTGGTGGAAGCCCTCGAGGACGATCTCGTCACCGATCTCGTAGGCGTTGGTCCAGTGCAGCACGTACGTGGAGGAGGCCTCGAACCAGCGGATCTGATCGCTGGTTCCCCGACGCGGAATCACGCCGAGTCGCAGCGGGATGTCGGGGTGGAAGCGTGAGACGTAGCGGCCGGCCTCGAGCGCCTCGGGCAGCCAGAACAGCGGACAGTCGTTGAGGACCGCGTAATTGTCGGTGAACGCCATGTCGTGGGGCAGGCGCGACCCGGGCAGTTCGATGTCCACGTAGTGGGCGAGGCGGTCCTGCGCATCGACGACGCCGTAGTGCATATAGGGGGCGTCGGTGCTGTAGTTGAAGAACAGCAGTTCGCCGGTTCGCTCGTCGACCTTCGGGTGCGCCGATACGCCGAGGCTTGTCGGGAACTGTCCGTTCCACGTAGCCTTGCCCACCGTCTCGAGTGTCGTCGGGTCGAGAGTGTAGAGGTCACCGCACTGCCAGAAGCTGGTGAGTGCCTTACCGTTGTGCACGATGACGTCGGTGCTGGACGCATCCTTCATCCGGCCGCGCGCCCCCCAGCCGTCCTGGCGGACGGATCGTTCGGGATTCTCGGCGATGCCGGCCCACAGCGGCCCCCCGGCCTCCTGCTCGGCCAGGAAGCCGTCGGTCTTGACGAAGCGGTTGCGGTAGAACGCCTTGCCGTCCCGGAAGCCGACCGCGTGGATCATGCCGTCGCCGTCGAACGGGTGGTAGCGGCCCTGGAGGGCCGGGTGCACCGGGTTCTCGGTGTTACGCAGGTAGACGCCGTCGAGGTCGGCCGGCAGTTCGCCGACGATCTCGAGATCGTCGGCACTGCGCTCGACGGTCTGTGGGCGCCACGCGCCGGTGCGATACGGGTGGTCGTCGTCTGCGGGCAGCGTCGTCAGGGCGCGCCCGAGTACCTCGATCTCCATGTTCCTCTCCTGATTCCGATCAGTGCCCGACGACGAAACTGGCTGTCGTCGAGGTGCTTCCGCCGAAGTTCAACATCGCGGCCCGGCGCGCGCCGTCGACCTGGTACGCGTCCGCTCGGCCCGTCACCTGGCGGTGGCAGTCCAGCAGCATCCGCACACCGGTTGCGCCGACCGGGTGCCCGACGCCGAGGAGGCCGCCACTGGGATTCACCGGGATCCGGCCACCGATCTCGAGGTCGCCCGCTTCCACGGCGCGCCAGCTTTCCCCGGGCGGTGTGATCCCGAAGTGGTCGACGGCGAGGTACTCGCTCATGGTGAAGCAGTCGTGCGTCTCGATGAGGTCGAGGTCGTCTACGCCGGCGATCCCGGCGCGGGCGAACGCGTCGCCGATCGTGTCGCGCACGTGCGGGAAGACGAACGTGTCCTCGGCGCTGCGCGAGAGCTTCTCCGCGAGGGACAGCCCTACGGTCCGGTGCCCCCAGCCGAGGATGCTCGACTGCCGTGCCGCGTCCCGCCGCACGGCCGGGTGGTCGGAGCGGACCAGGACGACGCCGGCGGCGCCGTCGGTGAGCGGCCCGCAGTCCGCCTTGCGCAGGCGGCCCTCGACGGGCGGATTGGCCATCGGGTCGGCGCTGAACGACGCCGCGGTCCGGTCCCAATCCCGGGTCTGTGCCAGGGGGTTGCGGCCGGCGTTGCGCGCGTTCAGTTCCGCGATGACCCACAGGTGTTCGTCGGCGAGACCGTAGCGTCGGTCGTACTCGTCGGCGATCTTGTCGAACATGTACGGCCACATGAACTTTGCGTCCGTGCCCTCGCGGCCCGCCCAGGCCGCGGTGCCCATGTGCCGGGCGCCGAGGTCGCCCGGCACCGTCTTCTCGAGTTCGGCTCCGACCACCAGGGCGCAGTCGTAGCGGCCGGACTCGATGTCGGCCATGGCGGCGAGCACCGCGAGCGATCCCGATGCGCAGGCACCCTCATGCCGGGTGGCGGGCACACCCCACAGGTCCGGGACCACCGAGGGTGGCATCGCACCCAGGTGTCCCTGACCGGTGAACAGCTGGCCGAAGGCGTTGCCGACGTGGACGACGCCGATGTCGCCGACATCCAGCCCGGAGTCGGCGAGGGTGCCCTCGACGACCTCGCGGATCAGGTCGGACACATCGAGGCCTTCCCGGGTGAGGTTTCGTGCGAAATCTGTTTGGTAGCCGCCGATTATTCGAATCGTGTCAGTACGCATGTACGCCGCTCTCTGCTGAAGGTCTTGCGGTTCCGTGATGGTCAGACTACAACTAACAGAGTGATGCAAGCCACTCAACTGTCGAGAAGGCGGGGGACGCCATGACGCGGGCATTGGTCTACGACGCGGTCCGGCTGCCCCGCGGGCGGGTGCGCCGCAGCGGCGGCACCCTCGCGCAGATTCCGCCGCACGCGCTGTTCGCCCAGCTCCTCACCGCCCTCGAGCAGCGCGGTCTGGCCGCCGCGGGCGTCGACGAGATCGTGTTGGGGATCGGCACGGTCACCGGGGAGCAAGGGGGAAACCTGGCCAGGGCAGCGGCTCTCTCCGCCGGGTGGCCCGACGCCGTGGGCGGCATGGTGGTGTCCCGGCTCTGCTGTTCGGGCATCGAAGCGATCGGCACCGCCGCCGCGAAAGTGACTGCGGGACAAGTCGATGTCGTGGTCGCCGGTGGTGTCGAATCGATGTCGCGGGTACCGATGCTCTCCGACACACCCGCGATCGCCACCGACCACGAGCTGGGCGAGCGCACTGGATTCGTGACCATCGGGGTCTCCGCCGACGCGACGGCCGTCGCGCACGGGTTCACCCGCCTCGAGCTGGACGAGTTCGCGGCGCGGTCGCATCGGCGAGCGGCCGCCGCGCCGCCGTCGGATGCGGTGGTGGCGGTGAAATGCTCGGGCGAGGTGATCCTCGCGGTCGACGAGGGCGCCCGCCCGGACGCCACCGCCCAGCAGTTCGCGGCGCTCCCGGCCCTCTTCGACGACGACCTGGCGTGGGAACGCGTGCGCCGACGGCTCCCGGAGCTGACCCGGCCCCGGAGTGGCCTGCACTCGATCGCGACGGCCCCGCAGCTCGCCGACGGCGCGTCCGCTGCCGTGATCGCCGGTCCCGACGCGGCGAACGGCCGGCTGCGCGGGCGGGCACCGGTCGCCGAGATCGTCGCCGTCACGCACCGGTCGGTCCGCTCTCCGCTGCTGAGCGCACCGGTCGACGCGGCGCGAGACGCGCTGCGCCGTGCGGGGATCGGGGCGGGCGACCTCGACATCGTCGAGGCCAACGAGTCCTTCGCCGTCAGCCCGCTGCTGCTGATCCGCGAACTCGGCCTCGACCCCGACCGGGTCAACCCCACGGGCGGCGCCCACGCCGTCGGCCACCCGCTGGGCGCTACCGGCGGCAACCTCCTCGTCTCGGCCCTCGACGGGCTCCGCCGCGTCGACGGCGAACACGCCCTGGTCACGATTCCAGCCGCGCTGGGCCTCGGCTCCGCGCTGATCCTGCGCCGGTTGAGCTGAGTCTCTTCCTCGCTTCGTCCCCTCTCGACACCCGTCCTTCTCCAGGAGATAGCCATGTCCGAACCGTTCACCGCGCCCGGGAATGCCGACCCGAATCAGCGCCGGGTTGTGCTCTGCCACCCGGAAGAGAAGATCCGTGACTACGTTGCCAAGGGGTGGTGGCGGGAGACCACCCTGCTGGACGCCTTCGACGGCTGGGTCCACGCCCGACCCGACCACGACGCCGTGTCCGATCCGGCGAACCTGACGGACCTGGCGGGCATCGAGGCCGAGACACTCACGTGGAAGGCGATGGCCGACCGCGTCGAACGACTCGCGGCCAGGTACCACGAGAGCGGGATCCGGCAGGGCGACGTGGTCGTGGTCCAGGTGCCCAACTCGGTGGCACTGGTCGCGACGTACCTCGCGCTGTGGCGCCTGGGCGCGGTCGTCAGCCCCGTACCGGTCGCGTACCGGCAGCACGAGTTGTCGAACATCTGCCGGGCCACCGAGGCCAGGGCGGTCGTGACGGTGTCACGCCTGCTCGGACGCGACATGACCGCCGAGGCGCTCGCGCTCGCCGAACCGGCTGACGGGATCGAGAGCGTGTTCGTCTTCGGTCCCGATCCGGATCCACGCGCGGTGTCGATGGACTCCTCGGCGTCGTCTGCCGCCACCGAGGAAGCGCGGCGTTACGTCGACGGCCTGGTCCGCACGATCGGCGACCGGATCACGATTTGCTGGACCAGCGGGACCGAGGCCGCTCCCAAAGGTGTCCCGCGCTGTCACGCCGACTGGTTCGCGAGCGCGCAGGCGGCTCAGGACGGGCTCGAGACCGACGAGTCGTCGGTCATCCTCAACCCGTTTCCCATGGTGAACATGGCGGGATTCGCGGCGGCGTTCCTGCCCTGGCTGGTCGGCGGCGGGCACCTGGTCCAGCACCAGCCGCTGGACCTCGCGGTATTCCTGGCGCAGATCGCCCGCCACCGCGTCACACACACCTCGATGCCGCCGGCGATACTTGCGATGCTGCTCCAGCAGGACGCGCTCCGGGACTCGGTGGACCTGTCGTCGCTACAGCGGGTCGGCTCGGGCGGCGCACCGTTGCCGCCCAGCGTGGTTCGTCGGTGGCAGGACGAATTCGGAATCGAGGTCCTCAACTTCTTCGGCTCCAACGAGGGGGTGTGCCTGCTCGGCGCGCCCGCCGATATCCCGGATCCGGCCGTCCGCGCCCTGCACCTGCCGAACTACGGTGCCCCGGACCGGGAATGGGCGACGCGTGTCGCGAAGATGACGTCGGTACGTCTGGTCGACCCGGTGACCGGCGCCGACGTCCACGCTGTCGGTGAGCGGGGCGAGTTGCGTCTGAAAGGACCCAGCGTCTTCGGCGGCTACCTCGAGGGCACCGCGGCGTCCAGCCCGTTCGACGACCAGGGCTATTTGTGCAGCGGGGATGTGTTCGAACTCGGCGGCGAGCGCGGCGAATACCTGATCTTCGTCGACCGGATCAAGGAGATCATCATCCGCGGCGGTATGAACATTGCGCCCGCCGAGATCGAGGGCCTGCTGATGGAGCATCCCGGGGTGGGCGATGTCGCGGTGATCGGCTACCCCGACGACGTGTTCGGGGAGAAGTGTTGTGCCGTGGTAGTTCCGGCTCCGGGAGCCTCGGTCGAACTCGCCGACCTCGTGAACCATCTACGGGATCGGCAGGTCGCGTCCTTCAAGCTGCCCGAACGGCTCGAAATCGTCGATACCATTCCTCGAAACCCGGTCGGCAAGATCATGCGCCGGACCATCCGTGACGCTCTGACACCCTCCGCCTAGATTCTGTCGGTCAGCTCACGCGATCGAATTCGAGTGTCGGGCACGTGCTCGCACAGGTCCGAAGGGCGACCGAACCGAACCCACAACGATCGACGATCCAGCACCGGTGTCGGTCGCTCTGCCAGGTGACGACGAACGGCACCCGGGTCGGGGTCGGTGGTCCCTGGTGGCCGTCGCCCGACGGGTGGTCGAATCGAAAGGTCCGTTCGACAACAAGGCGCGGACACCGATCGGACCGACCCGTGCGGTTCGGCGTGGCGCCGAATGTCGACATGCAGACCGCGTAGGCGAGGAGAGTCCTGTGAGAATCGATGAAGTAGTCGAAAGCGTCAAGGAATCGATGTCGGTCGAGCGTGTGTACGCGCCGCCGATCGAACGTGACGGAACAACGGTGATCGGCGTCGCCACGATCTCCGGCGGCGCCGGCGGAGGCGGCGGGTCGGGCCCGGATGGCGAGAAGGGCTCCGGCGCCGGCTTCGGGATCGGGGCAAAGCCGGTCGGTGCCTTCGTCATCCGAGATGGCCGGGTGCGGTGGCAGCCGACGGTCGATGCGAATCGGTTGATCGTCGTTGCCGGGATAGTAGCCCTGGCCGCGCTCGCCGTCGGCGCGCGCTACGCGAACAGACGATAACCGAGGTCCGAACTCACCATCAGCGTCGTCGAACGTGACGCCGCCGAACAACTGGTCCGGCGCGGTGCCGTGTTTCGGTATCGAGATTCGAGGAGGTCGTGATGGAAGCTCCCGATAGCCCCTATCCGGTGCGATTGCGGGGGGATTTGGACGAGCCGCTGTCGCGGTGGCTGTGGCTGGTCAAATGGGTCCTGGTGATTCCACATGTCGTCGTCTTGTTCTTTCTGTGGGTCGCGTTCTTCTTGCTCACAGTGGTGGCCGGGGTCGCGATTCTCTTCACCGGCCGGTACCCGAGAGCGATCTTCGACTTCAATGTCGGGGTCGTCCGGTGGTCGTGGCGGGTCCAGTTCTATTCCTGTGCGGCGCTGGGAACGGATCGGTATCCGCCGTTCACGCTGCGCTCGACCGACTATCCGGCCGACTTCCAGGTCACGTATCCGGAGCGCCTGTCCCGGACGTCGGTGTTGTTCAAATGGTGGCTGCTGGCGATCCCGCACTACGCGATCGCGTTGGCGATGACCGGCGGCAGCGTCGGATTCGGTGGTGAAACCGGTGCCACCACTATCCCGCTGCTCGGGGTCCTGGTCGTGATCGCGGCGGTGATCCTGCTGTTCACCGCGCAGTATCCGCGTCGGCTTTTCGACTTCGTGCTCGGTATCAACCGATGGCTGTACCGGGTCGTCGCGTACGCGGGGCTGATGCGAGACGAGTATCCACCGTTCCGGCTCGATCAGGGCCCACGCGAGCCAGGCACTCCGGATCCCCTCGTGTAGCCGACGGTGCGATCCGCGCCGCCGGTCGGGAACAGCGTCGCAGCGGTGATTCGGGTCAGCCGTACACCTGCGAGGCATGGGCGTCCGCCCCGGATGACGACGGCGTCGATCCTGCTGTGCGGTTCGTCGGCAGCCCACAGCGTTACCGGGGCGTCGGAGCCGGGCCCGGGCCGACGTAGCCGGCAGGGAGATCGTGGCAGAGCCGTTGTCCACAGCCAACGCCCAGCGTCGGTCGATCTGCTGCCGAGAAGGCGGACGTCGACCTCGATCCGCGCGGGATAGCGAATAGTGCCACAGGTCGCCGGCCCAGGGGACGGTCGGCCCTAGGGCTGGTTCACCCCATTTTGATGGGATCGAGGAGTCCGAGAATGCAGCACAGGAGTTGAGCACTGTGCGTCGCCCCGGGCGCCAAGACGTGTTCGATCGCGGGACCGACGGCACGGTCACAGCGAGCGAGGAGCTCGGGCATTGAGCGACGACAAGGAAATCGGCGAGGAGGAATGTCATGCATGCGAAACCAGGCGACTGGCTCGTCATCGAGGGACATACCGTCGGCGGCGCCGTCCGGCGGGGCCTGATCGAGGAAGTCCGCTCGGCAGACGGGTCTCCACCCTATCTGGTGCACTGGACCGATGATGGTCATCGGGCGCTGACCTTTCCCGGGCCGGACGCCTATGTACTCACCGGGGCCGAGCTACGGGCGCGGGAGGAGGTCGCGACAGCGAGGTTCTCCTCGATGCAGCATCAGCCCGGTCATCCGGTCTGAGCGGCGTGCGACGTCAACCCCCGAACGTGCTCGAGGCGCAACCGCGGTTACCCTGCGTCGACAGGATGCAGCCGTCCGGCTCAGCCGCGTGGCGACGCGTGCCGACCGGGTGCTGGTCACCGCGTCGAAGCCGCTTCGGCTCTTGGCCGATCAGCCGTCCTCGGTCGGGTTCCCCGGGGAATCAACCGCCGATCGGACCCTTCTCGGTGTTCCGGTACAGGTGCGTGGCGAGCGCCGTGCAAGACATCCGGTCACGTCACAAACCTGTCGGATAGGTTTCCGGTGTTCTCTGCGCGCTCCAGATGCTGGTGGGTTCGAGCGGCTGCAGCGCGGTCGTGCGATCGATGTGGATCAGGGCGTCGAACTGGTCGGCGGCACGAGTGTGGAAGTAGTGACTCTGTCTCTCGGTGCCCGGCCGGTAGACGACGCCGATCGCTCGTTGCAGCCGTGGCTGACCCAGTGTGTCCGCGGCGGCGTCGCCGGTGTCCAGACGAACCAGGAATTCACCGATGCCGGCATCGTGCAGCAGAGTTTCCATGCTGGACGGTAGTGCCGGGCGAACGGTTTCGTGGACCGCGGTCCCACCCCACTCCTGTGCCGCGGTGACGGATCCGTAGTACGTGCTCGAGCCGATCGCTCGGCAGTGCGCGCCGTGACGTTGCCGCATCAGCTGTCCGAGAGTGATCTGGCCCTCCGCTCCGAACTCGGTGGCCCGAGCGTCGCCGACATGTGAATTATGCGCCCAGACAACAATTCTCGGAGCTCGGGTGACGCCGGTTGGGCGCTGACCGCGGCTCAGGTGCTCGCGCAGTGCGTCGAGAGTGTCGGCCATGTGTTCGTCACGCAGATTCCAGGAAGCGGTGTGATCGCCGAACATCGTGCGGTAGTAGAGCTCGGCGTCACGGACCGACCACGCGTTGCGCAGGGCGTCGAAGAGCTCTTCGGCGGCGTCGGTGCCGGTGCTGAATTCGGCCAGCGACTTGCGTTGCATCTCGACCAATTGCGTGACGGCCTGGTCTTCGCAGGTCTTGCCCGCACCGAATGCCGCACCGTAGCCGTAGGCCTGCCCGTCGCCGGAGTCGGCTTCGCCGAAACAGCCGTATCGGGTCTTGGCGCGCTGAGCGGCTGCACGGTCTGTCCGCTCCAGGTAGCGCACGACCTCGTTCATCGATCGATGCAGGCTGTAGAGGTCCAGGCCATAGAATCCGGTGGTGCGCTCGTCGTTCCGCACCTGTTCGTCGTTGTGGTCACGCAACCAGTCGACGAAATCGCGGACCACGGTATTGCGCCACATCCAGGCCGGAAATCGCTCGAACCCACGGAGCGCTTCTTCCGCCGTGGTGTCGCTGCCACGGGCGTGCACATAGCGGTTGACGCGCGCGGCGTCGGGCCAGTCTCCTTCGATCGCGACCGCGTCGAAGCCTCTGTGCTCGATCAGCCATTTCGTCATTTCGGCACGCGCGGAATAGAACTCGTGTGTCCCGTGGGTGCTTTCGCCGATCAGGACGATGCTCGCGGTGCCGATCAGATCGTCGAAGTGCTCCAGAGGCGGAATCCCGTCGGGCGCGTGGATCGCGCACGCGCGGATCGCCTGCACCGGGTCGGGAGCTGAACTCGGTGATCCGGTGGTCGGTGTGTTCAGCAGGGTGTGCACCTGCTCGTCGGTCACCTGGGTGAAGTCCCAGTAGGAGGCGCCGACAGCGCGGAACGGTGAAGGTATCGTCGCGCAGACCACTTCGTCGACCATGGCGGCGAGTTCACGACATGTCGATTCCGGTGCCGCGGGCACGGCGACGACGATACGAAGCGGTTCCTGGGCTCGGATCGCCTCGATCGCCGCGAACATGCTCGAGCCGGTGGCCAGGCCGTCGTCGACGAGGATGACCGTTCGTCCGGCGACATCGAGGGGGCCACGGCTGCCGCGGTAGGCAGCTTCTCGGCGCGCGAGTTCGGCTGCCTCGTCCTCTGCCACCGCACGTATCTGGTCGGAGGTCAGACGCAACGCCCGGACGACATCGTCGGCGAGGACGATGCGGCCACCTGTGGCCAGGGCGCCGAAGGCGAACTCCGGGTTGTCGGGTACTCCCAGCTTGCGCACCACGAGAGCGTCCAGCGGCGCGCCCAGGGCGGCGGCCACTTCCCACGCCACCGGGATTCCGCCGCGCGGTAGCCCGAGCACGATCACCTCCTCGTGACCTCGGTAGTGGCCGAGTAGTTCCGCCATGGCCTGGCCGGCCTCACGACGATCACGGAAGATCCGACGAGCGGAATCCTCGCGCAACTTGATGGGGTTCATCGCTGCCTCGATTCGATGGGGAGCACCGTCGACTCGGCGTCAGGGCTTCCTGGCGGAAAGGTAGGTGGTGACGATGACCATGGCGGCGAAGATCGCGGCGATGATCACCGCGGCGACTGTCCAACTCATGACGGCTCCTTCTCGATGGTTTCGAGGTCGCCGGCTAGGGGCGGCCGGGCTACCGGTTGTGCGTGGATCCGTCAGGTCGGTCCGATTTCGGCGGATACGCGCTGGATAGCTTGCTTCTGAGTCTCGATGTCGCACCGGTTCGTCGATACAGCACTTCGTCCCCTTGTGGGAGGCCATAGGTCGGCCTCGGGTCCGATGCTGGTCGCAGACGCCGCCGACGAACGCCCGCAGCCGCCGGGGCAGACGGGCGGCGATCCAGCCGCGGCGATCACGGGGGTTGCAGGTTCAGCGGGCCAATATGCCCATGCAGATCCACCCACCCGTCAGCGGGTGGGTGGATCTGACTTCCATCAAGTGTCCGACTAGCGCCCTTTCGGGTGTAGGGGTCGCTTGCCTGTGCGCGGGAGGGATCAGGGGCGGAGCACGTAGCGCCCGCGCGTCCCGCCTTTGGCCATGGCGCGGTGGGCTTCGGCGGCCTCGGTCAAAGGCAGGACCGCGTGAACCCGGGCGGGCAGGCCGCCGCCGGCGGCGCGGGCGAGCAGCTTTTCCAAGCACGGGCCGTCCGAGTGCACCATCAGTATGTTCACCGTGATCCCGCGCTCGGCCGTGGGCGTCAGGTTCGGTCGGACGCCGACGAAGGATCCGCCGTCGCGGACCGGGTTCAAGCTCCATGCCTGCTGCGATGTGGTGTCGACGACGGCGTCCCAGCCGGGTTCGGCTTCGGTACGGAAGTCGGCGCCGAGACCGCGCACGAACGGTTCGTCTTCGGCGCGGGCCAGTCCGGTCACCTGCCAGCCGCGGTCGGGTGCCAGCGCGGCCACGTTCGCGCCGATCGCCCCGGCCGCGCCCGTCACCAGCAATCGGTTGCCCTCGGCGGGTGCATCGCCGAGCAGATCCACGATCTGTGCCGCACTCAATCCACTGAGCGGCACAGTCGATGCCGCGACCAGGTCGAGTTCGTCGGGAACCACGGCGAGATCAGTGGCCGGGACGACGAGTTGTTCCGCGTAGGTGCCGAAGTCGCGGTCGAAACCGAGGACGACGCCGGCCACCCGGGTACCGACGGCCAGTTCCACGCCCGCGCCGGTGGCGACGACGGTGCCGGCGAAGTCCCAGCCGAGGCCGGTGTGGGAGGGCTGGTTGATCATGCCCATCTGGTGGAAGAATCCGCCCGTGACGCCGAGGTCGGTGGGATTGACCGGCGCGGCCGCGACCGCGATGCGGACCTCTCCGGGGCCGGGCTCGGTGACCGGCAAGTCGATGATCTCGATCGAGTCGGGTCCGTTCGGGGTACGGACGACCGCGGCCCGGAAGGTGTGCGGGTTGTGCATGTTTCGTGCCTCCATCAGTTCGGTTCTGATGGGCTCGACACTGCGCCTCAGGTTTTGGAAGGAACTTGGAGCGGACTTGGAACGCGATCGGCGCGAGCAGTTGCTTCCGCGGCCCAGCCGGAGGCGTTCCACCTGTCGGCGATGGCGGCGGCCCGGGCGAAATGCGCTGCGGCCTCCTCGGCGCGGCCCAGGTACAGAGCGAGTTCGCCGAGCGTGTGGGCGACCGGGCGCAGGGCAAGGGAGACGCTCTCCGCGCCCGCCGGGGGACCTTCGCGATGCGGAAGCAGGTCCGCGTAGCTCTGTGCGGCGACGTCGCGGTCGTTCGTGGCGACGGCCGCCAGCGCACGCAGGCTGGTCAGGAAGGTGAAGAAGAAGTCGCGCCGGATCGGGGCGGGTTCGGTGCGGACCCGATCCGCTTCATCGCCGCGTCCCGCGGCGTGGAGGGCGAGGGTCAGCAGGTCGGCGGCTATCGGGCCGAGCGCCGCGTGCAGCGCGCGCACGTCGTCCACGTGGTCGCCCAGTGTGCCGTCGTTGATCCAGATCGCCGCCTGCGGGAGCCGCAGGAAACCCGCGGCATGCACCGATCCGGCGCGTTCCATGCGTTCGGTGGCCTCGTGGTAGAGCCGCGCGGCATCGGCGAAGCGGCCTTCGATGAGCACCAGTGTCGCCAGCGCGATCTCGGCCGCGCCGATCGCTTCCGGCATCCGGTATGTGCGGGCGAGGTCGAGCGCCTCCTCGGTCACGCGCCGCATGGTCGCGGGGTCGTTGGCGGCGGCCGCGTTCGCGGCCTGCTCGAGCAAACCGGTCACCCGGTAGACGGGCAGGTCGTGCTCGACGCTGATCTCCACCAGCTCACGCGAATACTCTTCCCGCCCGGACTCGCGGGCGACGAGCAGCAGCGCCGCGGCCCGCAGGCGCGGAGAGGGGGCGAGGTCGAGGGCTTCCCGCGCCGCCGCCATAACCGTCGGATCGTTCTCGCCCACCAACTCGTGGGCGTAGGCGATGAGGAGGTGGGACCGGGTGCCGGAGTCGAGATCGTGCCGTTCGAGCAGATGGCGGAGACGGTCGACGATGGGCTTGTCGACGGTGCCGTAGGCGCGGGCCTGCCAGGGGGTGGGTTCGGTCCAGGCGGTGAACGCGGCGATCATCAGGTCCTCGCGGCCGAGCGACTCGGCGTACTCCACGGCCTGTTCACGAGTACGTCGGGCCGCGTCGAAGGCTCCGGCTCTGACCTGCGCGCGCAGCAGCCTGCCGAGCAGATCGACCCGCTCGTCCGGATCGCTGGAGTTGGCGACGGCGTCGCCGAGGAGTGCGGCCGCCACATCGTGAGCGTATCGGGCCTCGGCGAGCTCGGCGGCCCGCGCGCAATAACCTGCGGCCTTCGGCGATCCCGCTCGTGCGTAGTGGTGGGCCAGCGCGGCGAAATCACCGGAGTCCTCCAGCGCTACGGCGATGCGGGCGTGCATTCGGGTGACCCGCAGCCGGCTGACATCGGTCAGGAGCGTGTCCCGGACCAGTGCGTGCACGAATCGGACCCGCCCGGGCCCGGGCTCGTCGAGCAATCCGGCGATGACGCCGGCATCGAGCGCGTCCAGCACGCCGTCCTCGTCGGTATCGGCGGCCCGCACGAGCACATCCACCGAGCTTTCCCGGCCCGCCACCGCCGCCAGCCGCAGGACGGACACACTGCTCTCGGGCAGCCGGGCGAACCGGCGCCGCAGTACGTCGCGGACACCCTCCGGAACCTCGGAAAGTGCGGTCAGCACGCCCTCACAGTTCAGCAGCCGCGCGGTCTCCCGCACATAGAACGGGTTGCCGCCGGTCCGCTGGGCGATACCGGCCACGGTCGCGTCGTCTGCTTCGCATTCGGAGCGGACCAGGTCGGTGACGGCGTCGCGATCGAGACCGGGCAGCTCCAGCCGCAGGGGCGCGGTGCGGGCGAGGGCCGCGAGTGTCGCGGCCAGGCGCTCGCTTTCGTCCGCACGGTATGCCGCGACGATCAGGAGGGGGTGCCGTGTGTCGACACCGGCGAGCAGTTCCAGGGTGGCGGCGTCCGCACAGTGCAGGTCGTCCAGCATGACGGCGACGGGGCGGTACGCCGCGATCGCCGACAGCCATGCCCACACGGCTTGCCGCAACCGGAAACGGCCGGCTGCCGCGTCCCCGGTGACGGTCACCGACTCCGACAACAACGGCGCCAGGTCGTCGGCGAACTCGCCCGGCGGAACGCTTCCGGCGACAGTCCGCAGCACCTCGACCCACGCCCAGGCGGGCGGCGCACTGTCGAGGTCGGGACAGCGCCCGGCGGCCACCAGCCAGCCCTCCCGTGCCAGCCGCACGCCGAGGCATTCGAGCAGCTTCGATTTGCCGAGCCCGGCCTCGCCGGTGACGAGCGCGACACGCACGCCCGCGTGACCGGTGTCCCGGGCGGTATCCATCAGCGCCGCCAGCTCGCTCTCCCTGCCGACGAACGGTACCGTGCAAGGCTTTTCGACGGGAGGCGGCACGATCACCGCGGCGCGGGGCTCGTCCGTCGCAGGCGCGACGGCCGTGCGGAGGAAGTCCGTGCGCTGGGTGAGGATCGCCTCTTCCAGCTCCACCAGATCCGGTCCGGGATCCAGGCCCAGTTCTTCGGCGAAGTGGGCACGGGCACGGCGGAGCGCGCCGAGGGAGTCGGCCTGTCGGCCGCTGCTCCACAGCGCGAGCGCGTGCAGGCGCCAGCCTTCCTCGCGCAGCGGATGGTCGCGGGTGAATGTCTCCGTGTCCGGCACGACCGCCGTCGGGTCGCCGAGGCGCAGGCCTGCCGCGATATGCAGCTCGCGGGCGACCAGGCGTAGCTCCTCGAGTCGCGCGATCTCGGCGGTGACCCACTGCTCGTCGGCGACCTCGGCGAAGGCGGACCCCTGCCACAGCGCCAGCGCCTCGGTCAGCCGGATCCGGGCTGCCCGTGGATCGGGCAGCGTGCGGGCCTCGTCGAGCAGTTCCTCGAAACGCCAGGCGTCCACCGCTTCTCGCGGCAGCCGCAAGGCGTAGCCGGGCGCCGCGCTCACCAGCACGCGGGCCGGCGCTCGCGGCGGGCGGCCGGGTTCGAGCAGACGACGCAGGTTGGACACGTACGCCTGCAATGACGCCAGGGCGCGCGACGGCGGTTCACCGCGCCACAGGTCCTCGATCAATCGATCGACAGGTACCACCTGCCCGCGAGCGGCTATCAGCAGCGCCAGTACGCCGCGCTGCCGAGGCCCGCCGAGTGGAATGGACTCGCCGCCGCTCTCGGCAGCAAACGAACCCAGCACCCGCACAAAGACCATGACGCGTCACATCATACGCACGCCGAGGTCCGAGCGTTCCAAGTCGGTTCCCAGTCCGTTCCAAACGCCCGAGCGCAGGCTCGAGGCATTCGAAACACTTGGAGGACACGAACAATGAGCATCGACACCCAGGATATGAAAATCGTGCACCGCGCATTCCGTCGCGAATCCCGAATGCTGATCGACCTCGTCGCAGCGGTAACTCCGGGTGACACCGCGCGGGCCGCGCTCATCGCCGCTCATTTCCGCGACTACCGACTCGGATTGAAGAACCACCACGAGGGCGAGGACGAACTGCTGTGGCCGCCACTGCTGTCCCGGGTCGACCCGGGAGCGGAAGTCATCCTGCGCATGCGCGCCCAGCACGAGCGCGTCGACATCGGTCTGACCAAACTGGACGCTGCGGTCCCGGCGTGGGAGGCCACGGCCGGCGCCGATGAACGCGACACCCTCGTAGCGCTGCTCGTCGACCACCGGGCGGTCCTGGTCGAACATCTCGACGATGAAGAGGCGGCGCTGTTGCCGCTCGCGGCCGTGCACATCACGGGGCGGGAGTGGGCTGCCCTGGGCGAGCACATGGTGGCCCACACACCCAAGCTCACCTTGCTCACGCTCCTCGGACTGGTTCTGGAGGACGCCGACCGAACCGAACGCGCCACGTTGCTCGGGGGCCTCCCCGCACCGGTCCGCGCCATCTGGCACGTCATCGGCCGTCCCCGCTACGCCCGTCACATCCGCCGTGTCCGCGCGGCCTGATCGCTGTCCTCCGCGAGGACGGGTGGCGCGGCCGTCCCTTCCTGTCTTCGTTTTCCAATTTCGGAATTATCTATCGTGCAGAGGAATTCATCATGCTTTCGATCGTCGGCAACTCTTTGGCCGCTGTCATCGCCCTCGCCGTCTTCGTCATGGGCACCAGCTTCTTCTGGGCGCCACAGGGTGCGGCCGGCTTCGGCATTCCGAACTCGCCGATCCAAGACACCGCCTTCCGCGCCTGGCTGCGCGTCAAGGGTGTCCGTGACATGGCCTGCGGGGTGGCCATTCTCGTCGTCCTCGCCGCCGGTACCACCACGCTGCTCGGCGGGCTTATTCTCGTCCTCGCGCTCATTCCGGTCGGGGACGCGATGATCGTGCTGCTCAGTAGAGGCCCGAAGTCCGCCGCTTACGGCGTCCACGCCACCACCGCGGCCGTGATGCTGACGACCGCCGCACTGCTGCTGACTGCCTGAACCCGCCCACTCGACCATTGAGGACCACGCGGTATGTGCGGCAGAACAGCGGGTTTCTGTCGCCGCCGTGATCCGCGGGTATTCGCTGGGGCGGTCTCGGGTCTCTAGGAATTGGAGACGTTCCGAGAGAAAGTCCAGTGTCGGGCCGATCGCGGTGTCGGCGTAGGCCACCGCGTGGCCGCGTCCAGGGATGGTCTGGGTGTGCACGGTGACGCCGTCGGCGCGGAGGCGATCGGCGAAGCTCGTCATCTGGGTGAGCGGAATCAGCTCGTGACTCGAGTTGAAGAGCATCATCGGCGGGTTCGATGATGCCGTGTGTAGCGCCGGTGATGCCGCCGCCGCTTGCTCGGCGCAACTGGGAGTGGCCGGAACACCAGCGCCGCCACTGACGCCAGCATCGCGTCCGGCGTTCCCGCTCGACCGGTGAGGTCATAGGGCCCTGACCATCCGACCACCGCAGCCAATGGCGCCTTATCGGCTGTCACCGCCTGCATGAGCAGGTGGGCGCCGGCCGAGGTTCCGAAACGCTCGGGGTCCAGTGCGTAGTCGGCAGCGTGGCTACGCGCGAATTCTATGGCTGCCTCGACATCGTGGTACTGCCGCGGATTGCGCGGTGCGTCCAGCCGGTAGTCGATGTTGAATACGACGAAACCGCGATGTGCTGCCGCCCGGACGGCACGCTGGTTTCATCACAAAATTCGAGGATCCCAATGCGGGCCTGGACATGCCGTGGGCCATGGTGCTCGGCAACCACGACCCCTCCGGGGTGTTCCCCGGCGACGGCGGCTGGCTGACCCGCGGCAACCACGAAGTCGAGTATCACGCCAAATCCGCACGCTGGTGGATGCCGAGCCGCTACTACTCGGTGTGCGTGCCCGAACAGAACCCCGTGCTGGATTTGTTCATCCTCGATGTCAACCCGCTCGCGGCCTACCTGCCACCATTGCTGGAACCGTACTGGTCGGTGGACGGTCCCTACATGAACGAGCAGCGCGCCTGGCTCGACCGCGCGCTGGCCGAGTCGACCGCGCGGTGGAAGATCGCCTGCACCCACCAGCCGTATCTCAGCAACGGACCATACGGGGACGCGGGCCGCTACGAAGGGCTGGCGATCGAACCGATCAACGGTGTACACGTCAAACGGTTCCTCGAAGACCATGTGCTGGGCAAGGTCTCCTTCCTGCTCTCCGGTCACGACCACACCCTCCAGGTCCTCGAACCGACCGCCTCGACCAAAGGCACCCGACAGATCATCTCGGGCGCGGCGAGCAAGACCGCGACCGGGCTCTCCGCCACCCAGTCGGAGTCGGCGCACCCGGCCCTCTTCGAAACCCAGCACGAGCTGGGATTCATGGTCATGGACCTGAGTGTCGACGCCGTGAATCTTCGCGTGATCACCGTGGAGCCGACCGCGGGTGTGAGTAGCCAGGTGTTCGACCGCCGCCTGAGCTGACCGACGGGATTCCGAGTCGAAGAGGGTGGGGGATACCCTGCAGGCCAGCGATGCCGTTGACATGCATCCGATTGGCTGCCTAAATTGTATGGGCAGCTGATTGGCTGCCTATTGCAGAGGAGGCTCGCCATGGCCGATATCCGGCACCGTGTGGGGGTTTTCGCCCCACAGCAGAAGGTCTACGACACCGTCAGCACGCCAAGCGGAGTGTCGAAGTGGTGGATGTCCGCCAGCGGCGACCCCGAGCACGCGCTCGAGTTCGGCGACGGCGACGAGCCGATCCTCGCTGTGCGGGTGGTCGAGCTCGTCCCAGGGCGGCGCGTGAAGTGGGAATGTATGGATGGGCCGGGCGAGTGGGTCGGCACTACGATCACCTTCGACATCTATCCCGGACCGGTGGCGGAGGAGACGGTCGTGAAGTTCACCCATGCGAACTGGCGTGAGCCGGTGGAGTTCATGCACCACTGTTCCACTCGCTGGGGGCAGTTCCTGTTCAGTCTGAAGAACGGGCTGGAGAACGGCGGCTGGCAGCCCGTCGCGGCGATGCCCCCCGCCAGCAGCTGGAACTGACCGACGGTGGACGACGTCTTCCGGGCGCTGGCCGATCCGACCCGCCGCCGGCTCTTGGACGACCTCAACGCTCACAACGGGCAGACGCTGCGTGAACTGTGCGCCGGCCTGGACATGGCCCGGCAGTCGGTGAGCAAGCACCTCGCGATCCTGGAGCGGGCGAACCTGGTCACCCCCGTCCGGCGGGGCCGCGAGAAGGTTCACTACCTCAACCTGGCGCCGATCAACGAGATCGCGCAACGCTGGATCAATCAGTACGACCGGGCCCGCGTCGAGGCCCTCTCGGATCTGAAACATGCCTTGGAACGGACCCACATGGACGCGACCGGCACCCACGAATTCGTCTACACCACCTACATCCGCACCACCCCGGAACTGCTCTGGCAGGCCCTCACCGAACCGGCCTTCACCCGCAGGTACTGGGCCGGCTATACCTTCGAGTCGGACTGGCGGCCCGGCTCGACCATCGTCGTGACGGCTGGCGACGGCACCGTCGCCGACGACCCCGAACAGGTTGTCCTGGAAGCCGATCCGTACCGCCGCCTTGTCTACACCTGGCATCGCACCACGACCTGCCACGGCGGGACATCCGAACCGCGCTCCAGGGTGGCCTTCGACCTCGAGGACGCGGGCGGCCTCGTGAAACTCACCGTGGTCCACGACGGATTCCTGCCGGGCAGCGCGGTGCTGGAGAGCATCGGCCAGGGCTGGCCGCGTGTCCTTGCCGACCTCAAGACCCTGCTGGAAACAGGCGAGCTGACCGAAACGGTTCGCTGAGGCGCCTGGCGTCGGTGTCGCGCCACCTCGGTGTCCCCACCTCGTCGATGTGCGACATCTACGCGGGGGCCGGCGCCCAGCGATCCGGTCCGAAGACCTCGTAGTGGATGTTCTCAGCCGCCACGCCCTTGTCCAGGAGCGCCTCGCGCACGCTGAGCATGAAGGGCAGCGGTCCGCACAGGTAGGCGCGGGTGCCGTCGGCGATGGCGATCTCGCCGAGGTCGGCGCGGCCCTCCCGGAGCCCGTCTTCGGGTCGGCGGGCGCCGAGATCTTCATACCAGCGGTGCATGACCGCGAGGGGCAGCCGGTCGACGAGTTCGGCCAGCTCGGCGCGGTGGGCGTGGCTGCTGGGCGCGCGGTCGGCGTGGACCACCGAGACGGGGCGGGGGTCGGCGGTGTCGGCGAGGTGACCGAGCATGCCCATCATCGGGGTGCAGCCGATGCCCGCGGAGATCAGCAGCAGCGGCGCGTCGTCGTCCGCGAGTACCAGATCTCCGAAGGGGGTGGTCACGTCGAGGATGTCACCCTCGAAGACGTTGCGGTACAGGAAGTTCGAGACCTCGCCGGCGGGGGCGATCGACCCGTCGGGCAGCGTGTGCGGGTCGACACGCTTGACGGTGATGCGCCAGTCTCCGGCGGAGGGCGCCGAGGACAGGCTGTACTGACGGATCTGGCGGGCGCCGTCTTCGAGGCGGACACCCACCGACAGGTATTGGCCCGGTGCGAAGGACGGCAGCGGCGCGCCGTCGAGCGAGGTGAGCACGAAGGAGACGGCGTCGGCCGACTCCTGGCGGCGCTCGCGCACCCGCGTCTGCCGCCAGACGTGACCGTCGGCGACGCCCGCTGCCCGGTACAGTCCGGCTTCCATCGCGATGAGCGTGTCGGCCATCAGCCAGTACAGCTCGTCCCAGGCCGTCGCGACCTCGGCGGTGACGGCGTCACCGAGTACCTCGGCGATGGCATCGAAGAGATGCTTGTGCACGATCCGGTACTGCTCGGGCCGGATTCCCAAGGAGGCGTGCTTGTTCGCGATCCGCGAGAGGATGAGGTCCACCCGGTCCTGATCCGGTTCGAGTTGCAGCGCGGCGAAGGCGGCGATGGCGCCGGCGAGCGCCTTCTGCTGGTCGCCCTGCCGCTGGTTGCCGCGGTTGAACAGGTCGCGTTCGAGTTCGGGGTGCGCGGCGAACATCCTGCGGTAGAACAGGGCGGTGATATCGCCGATGGCGGCGCCGACTGCGGGCAGGGTGGCGCGGATGATCTCTTTCGCGGGGGCCGAGAGCATGTCATTCTCCGTTCGTTGTGGCGGTGTCTAAGTGGGTGTCGCCCACGCGGGGGAGGGCGAGAAGAACTGTGCGGGTGGGGGTTCGGGTGAGGTCCTCGATCGTGAGGGCGTCGAGGGAGGCGAAGAAGGACTCTTGTGCGGTGCGCAGGGCCGACCGCAGGAGACAGTTCGCCCGCAGCGGGCACGGGGTGGCTCCGTCGCATTCGACGACTTCGCTCTCGCCTTCGAGCCGCCGCACCAGCCAGCCGACCGAAGCGGTGCGGCCGAGCTCGGTGATGGCGAGACCGCCGCGCCGTCCGCGCCGGGCGTCCACGATTCCGAGTTCGGCCAACCGGGTGATCACTTTCGCCACGTGGGCGTAGGACACCGCCAGTTCGTCGGCGACCTCGCGGCTGCCCGGCCGATCGTCCGAGGTCACCGCGAGCCGCATGACGACGCGAAGTCCGAGGTCGGTGAAGCGGGTGAGCTGCATGGCCCGAACCTACAATAATTCGTATTCGAGATACCAATTTTGTGAGCCGGGTAACCGGAAGACGTACGGAGGGTTCGGCGTGGGCTCGGCCTGCCCCACCACGGCTTGCTGAGGCTAGGTGGGCCGAGCCGGGAATCAGGGTCCGGCGGACCACCCGGACGAGGCGGTCGCGCGCTCCGTCGGCCGCGACCTGGACAGGTCGCGCGGTGGCATCCCGCTCAGGTTCGGGAAGATGCGGGTCGGCACCGTGGTTGGGGTGCGCGAATCGTCGATGGTCGGTGTGGTCATGGTTTTTCTCCCGGTACCGGCGGCGCACACGCGTCTTGGTGATGCATGAAGCGTCCGCCTCGCGGCGCACCCGGGGTAGAGACCTCCGGCCTCGGAATGAGGACCAACCGGCCCTTGGGCCGGGTGATCAGGGAAGCGGAACTGTCCAGCGCAGGACGGTTCCACCTTCGGGGCGGTTGTCGAGGTGAAAGGACCCGCCCGCCCGCTCGGCCCGGACGGCGAGATTTGCCAATCCACTGCGGCGCGAGATGTCGTCGGGAACGCCGACACCGTCGTCGGCGACTTCGATCGATACCTCGTCGCCAACGCGGAGTTCGACCGCGACCAGACTGGCCTGGGCGTGGCGGACCACGTTGCTCACCGCTTCGCGCAGGACCGCTTCGACATCGTCGGACAGCGGCGGGGCCAACACGGTGACGGGCCCGGCGAGCCGGACGGTGGTACGCAGCCCGGTGTCGGCGGTGGTGTCGACGATGATGCCGTGCAGATGCTTGCGGTACTTCGAGGAATCGGCGGTGTTGTTGCTCTGCAGGTCGAAGATCGAGTGTCGGATGTCCTGGACGATGGATTGCACATCGTCGATGGTCTCCATCAGCCGCGACTTGACCTCCGGAGTCCGCGCTCGCTGCATCGTGCCCTGCAGGGACAGTCCGACGGCGAACAGCCGCTGGATGACGTGATCGTGCAGGCCTCGTGCGATCCGGTCGCGGTCGGACACCACGTCGAGTTCGCGCATACGTCGCTGGGTATCGGACAGCTGGAGGACCAGGGCGGCTTGATCGGCGAAGGCGGCGAGCATGGCCGTGGTGGTCTCGTCCAGGGCCGGGGAGTCGGCGGGGCGGATGGTCGTGAGGACGCCGATCACCGAGGAACCCACCCGCAACGGGACCACCACGGCGGGCCCGAAGCGGGTCCTGGCCGGGGAGAACAAGTTGTAGGGGAGTTTGTCGGAGACGACAATCTCATCGGAGCGGTACGCGGCACCGGACTGGGAATCGTCGACGGCGAGACGCTGGTCGATGATCGCTTCGGCGTCGACCCCCGCCGCGGCGATCACCACCAATTCGGACACTTCCTCGGGTGGCACGTCGGGATCCTCGGGCAGCGCGACGAATGTGCACGCGGATTGTGTGAGGGTGAGGGCCCGCTGGGTGACCAGGTCGAGGACTTCCTTCGGCTCGCCGCCGGCGAGTAGTTCGGTCGTGACGTCCCTGGTCGCTTCGAGCCATTGCTGGCGGACGCGGGATTCCTCGTACAGGCGGGCATTGGCGATGGCGATGCCCGCCGCGGCGGCCAGTGCCTGCACGACCACCTCGTCGTCGTCGGTGAATTCCTGACCGCCGGCCTTCTCGGTGAGGTAGAGATTCCCGAAGATCTCGTCCCGGACCTTGACGGGCACACCGAGGAATGTGTTCATCGGCGGGTGGTGTGGGGGAAAGCCGACGGAGGAAGGATGATCGGACAACCTGGTCAACCGGATCGGCGTCGGCTCCTGGATGAGGAGTCCCAGCACACCGTGACCGCGGGGCAGGTCACCGATGAGGACTCTGGTCCGGTCGTCGATACCTTCGTAGACGAACTCCGCGAGTTGGTTGCTGGTCTTGTCGGTCTCGCGGACACCGAGGGCGCCGTACTGGGCGTCGACCAGTTCGATGGCGGTGTGCACGATCGAGCGCAGCGTGTCGTCGAGATCGAGTCCCGCCGTGACGACGAGCATCGCCTCGATCAGCCGGTCCATGTTGTCGCGCACGTCGATGATCTGCGCGATACGGTCCTGGACCTGGCCGAGCAACTCCCGCAGCCGCAATTGCGACAGCGTCTCGGTGACCCCTACCTGCGGGCCGTTCGTAGAGTCCAGACCGTATTCGCTCACGGGCGACATTGTTTCACGGCGAGCCATTGTCGCGTGTGCCCGGCGCAGGCGACATATCGTCCCTACTCGTCGAGTTTCGATGCCATGACAGCTGCTTGAGTGCGGCGTTCGACCCCGAGCTTGGTCAGCAGTCGGGAGACGTAGTTCTTGACGGTCTTCTCCGCCAGGTACATGCGCGCGGCGATCTGCCGATTGGTCAAGCCCTCGCCGAGCAGGGCGAGCAGGGTGCGTTCCTGCTCGGTGAGGGTGGCCAAGGGGCCTGTCTTCCCCGCCGCCTCGGTGCGCAGCTTGGTCATGAGAGCGGCCGCGGCGCGATTGTCCAGCAGGGACTTACCAGCACTGACGTCCCGGATGGCGGTGATCAGCTCGAGGCTCTTGATGTCTTTGATGACATAGCCGCTGGCGCCGGCGAGAATGGCGTTGAGCATGGCTTGTTCATCGGTGAACGAGGTGAGGATCAGGCACCGCAGCGCGGGGTTCGCCGAGAGCAGTTCACGGCAGAGCTCGATGCCGTTGCCGTCCGGGAGCAGGACATCGAGCACGGCGACGTCCGGACACAGCGCGGGGATGCGAGCCAGCGCCTGCGAGCAGGTGCCGGCCTCGCCGATGACCTCGAGGTCGGGCTCCAGGTCGATGAGATCGGCTACGCCGTGTCGAACGATTTCGTGATCGTCGACCAAAAAGACCTTGACCATGGGTGCGGACCTTTCGTTTCCTGTGACAGTTGCAGCCTACGGTGCGGTCGCGCGCCGTGCGATCGATGGTGATCGCCCGATCGTGGGCGCGCAACGATAACGGGTACCGGCGCATTGTCGAGTACCGTACGGCTCACCGATCCGAGGGTGAACCCGGCGATCCCGCCGCGGCCCCGGCTGCCGACGACGATCAACTGCGCGTCTTCGGCCGCGTCGAGGAGCCGCTGGGCGGGATCGCCCTCGGCGAGGATCCGCCGCACCCTGACGTGCGGAAACTCCTGGGCGTATCCGGCGAGACACGCCGACAACGTGGCTTGCGCCTGCTGAGCCTCGTCCAGCGCTGCCGGGTCGTCGCCGGTTCGGGTCCACGCCAGCAAGGCGACCACGTCGACGCCGCGCGCCGTGGCCTGTGCGAACGCGACCTCCACCGCGTGCGCACTGGCCGCGGACCCATCGATGCCGACCAGGATGGAACGGGAGCGCTCGGGAGCCGGGGCGGCGGGAACGACGACCACCGGACACATCGAGCGCCGGACGAGCGCGGCGCTGGCCGAGCCGAGAACCGCCCGGTCGAAGGCATCCATTCCGCGAGTCCCGAGCACGAGCAGCCGCGCCGAGCGCGACCTCTTGCTGAGTGCCCGCACGGGGGCAGGCCACGCGAGCTCGGTCGAGATTTCGATGGTGTTCGCTCCGGCGACTCGCCGTGCCTCGCGCTCGGCGGCGGCCAGCGCGGCGATGCCCTCGTCCAGGTATGACTGGTGGTGCAGGCCCACTTCGCCCAGCCGAGAGCCCAGGTCCCATCCTGTCCCGATGGCGTGCACCAGGTGTAGCGGCACGTGCTGCAGACTCGCTTCCTCGGCAGCCCATCGAACTGCTGCCAGGGCGAGCTGGGAGTTGTCGACGCCGGCCATGACCGGCCTGTCCCGCCGCGATGTCTTCACCGGGACACCTCGGTATCGGCGGCACCGTCTGGATGAGCCAGGGCACCCCAGTTCGAGCAGCGACGCCTGTGGCCCGTCATGCCGGCGACGATCCGTACGGGAGGGGCCGGGAGAAACCGGCGCGCGCGCTCGGCCGACGCAGCCGGTAGGCGAGCAGGCACACGGCGACGCCGAGCAGCCCGAATACTGGCTGCAGCCAGTTGAACCGGCCGATGATGAACGGCTGCAGCGTGACCCAGCCGACCAGCAGAAGGCCGCTGTACGACCCGACGATCGCCGTCCTGGGGTCGGCGCGCACCCCGAGGGCCGCGGTAGCCGCCATCGGCACTCCGACGATCGTGGCCAGGAGCAGTCCGGCGAGGATCTGACTGCTGAACGGGAGGCGGGCGGTGATCTCGTCGCCGAGGTCGACGCCACCGCCGACGAGACCGAGGGCGCCCACGAAGGCCCACAGCGCCACGAATCCGGCAGTGCCGACGAGGCCCGCGCGTAGCGCGCGTCGAGTCTTGCGTTGTTCGAAGGTGGACATGATTGTGCCTCCTGGTGAGCTACTTACTCCCACCGAGCACGTCGGAGAGAGGTCGACGGGGTGTGGGTGGTGGTCGCCGGTCGTCAGGTGCCGGACCGATGCGCAGGGCGACCTGGGGACCGGGGATGGCCGATGAGGCTGCTGAGCAGTCGTCGACCCGCGACGAGTTCGGTGATCTGGGTCAGCGCGCAGGTCGGCAACCCGGAAGCGGCGCACTCGATCGAAATAGCCGGACCTGTCGGGGTCGCGGCGCAGTGACAGTCGCGAACTGTCGAAGTCCCATCGCCACGGCTGGGTGTTGTGGATCGACGGGACGCGGCACGCCAGCTGAATCCCTGCCCGGATAGTCCACCGGCTGGGGACCGCGGGGGCTGGTCCATAGGTCATAGCGGCCAGTGTGCTCGGGACGGGCCCTTCTCCGGGACGGCCATTACGCCTGTCTGGTGAGGACCAAATGCCCTCGGTCACGTCGGCCGGAGCGACCCAGCGAGCGCGCCTCTGCCGAACCCGCCCGGCGATCGGGCGGGTCGGACGAACGGCGGGCCAACCTCGCCGCACCCGACATCGCGAACCGCTGACGGCCCGACGACCGGTTCGGTGCGGCCGCTAACGGAGGAAGAGCACTTCGATGATGACGAAGGCCGCCACGGTGAAGATCAGGAAGGCGAACCACCGCTGGAGCCGTGCGACGTCGACCCGCTGTCCATACCGGCCCGCGACGAGCGATCCGCCGATGGCGGTCGCGGTGAACGCCGCGGCGACGCGCCAGTCGAGGCTGAGATCACCGAGGTAGGCGAGCAGCCCGGAGGCCGAATTGGCGGTGACGATCACCAGGGATGTGCCGATCGCGACCGACATCTCGATGCCGAGCAGGAGGACGAGGGCAGGGACGATGAGGAAGCCGCCGCCGACCCCGAACAGTCCGGTCAGAAAGCCGACGCCGAGTCCGACGGGCACGGCACGGGAGGCGCAGCGGCGCCAATTGATGGTCGATCCGTCGACCCGGCACGCGGTACCGATGCTGTCGTCACTCGCGAGCATCCGGGTTCCAGCGGCGATCATGACCACGGCGAATCCGGCGAGGGTCAGCGAAGGGGGAAGGTAGCGGTTCACGGCGCTTCCCGCGAACGCGGCAGGAAGTCCGGTCACGGCGAACACGCCCGCGACTCGCCACTGCACGAGACCCGACCGGATCTTGGGGATGGCGCCGACCAGTGCGGAAACGCCGACGACGAGCAGCGACATCGGCACCGCCTGGCCGAGCGGAATCCCCAGTCCGTAGACGAGCCCTGGCACGGCGAGAATCGACCCGCCGCCGCCGAGGAGGCCGAGCAGGATGCCGATGACAGCACCCAGCAGCACGGAGACGAGGATCGTCAACGATGTCTCCTTCTGGACGCGGGTGTCGTGATGTCCTCGTCGGACGCTCGCGCTACTGCGCTCGATCGCCGGTGGTCAGTGCGTCGATCGCGGCCTGCAGGCGGCGGCCCGCCTCGTCGGCGATCGGCGCGAGGGCGGGTTGGTCGGTGACCTGGACGAGCAGCTGCGGATTCATCGCCTCGACCACAACGGTGCCCGGCACGGCCGCGTCCTCCCGGACGACCACATTGCAGGGCAGCAGCAGTCCGATCTGCCGGTTCGCCTCCACTGCGCGGTGCGCGAGTGGCGGGTTACAGGCGCCGAGGATCAGATAGCGCTCCATGTCCGCGTCGAGTTTGGCCTTCAAGGTGGCCTGCATGTCGATCTCGGTGAGTACACCGAACCCTTGTTCCTGCAACGCCGCTCGGGTGCGGGTGACCGCTTCGGCGAACGATGTCGTCAACGTGGTGGACAGCGCGAGGTTCATCGATGGTCTCCGTTCTGGTTGGTCCGGGTTCTGCACTGGGCTAGTGGCCGGTAGGTCGGACTCGGCAGCCGGCGCGTTCGAGTCCGACCTTCTCCATGATCAGACTGGCGGGGCACCAGCCGACGGCGGCGTAGAAGACGAGATTGACGCCGACGAAGGTCGTGAGCAGCAGCCACCAGGGCGTGAAGACGAGGGCCGAGGCCACACTCACCAGCACGATCGCTCCGGCCATGAGTGGCACAACTCGTTCGACAGTCCAGCCCTGATGTCGGGGTAGGTTTCCCACCGGGTTCACCTTCCTTGTCGTCAGGCGAGGGCGAGGAAGAGCTTTTCCAGCTCTGCTTCACTCATGGGTTCCTTGCCGTCCGCGGCGTCACCGGCCAGGCATTCGCGTAGTCCGCTGGCCACGATCTTGAACCCCGCCTTGTCCAATGCGCGGGAGACAGCTGCGAGCTGAGTGACCACGTCTTTGCAGTCGCGCCCGTTCTCGATCATCGAGATCACCCCGGCGAGCTGCCCGTGCGCGCGGCGCAGGCGGTTGAGTACCAGCGCGATACTCTCGTCATTTCCGACCATGGCGAATCCTTTCTGGGACGGACCTCAAGTATACCCTAGGGGGTATGTGTGGTGGGGTAACCCGCACCACACATACCCCGTTCGCGTCAGCCGTGCGAGAAGCTGACCTTCGGTAAGGCGCGCCGCAGCCAGGCCGGTGACCACCAGGCGGCGTGGCCGGTCAAGCGCAGCAGCACCGGCAGCAGGATCAGGCGGATGAACACCGCGTCCAGCAGCACGGCGACGCCGAGGATGATTCCCATCTCCTTGGGCGGCAGCGGCTCCGCGAGCGCGAAGGTGAAGAACACCGCGACCATCACCGCGGCGGCGGCCGCGATGATGCGGCCCGAATGAGCCAGACCCATGACATGCGCGACGTGCGGATCACCGGATTCCTCATAGTGCTCCTTGGCGGTCGCGAGCAGGAATACCGTGTAGTCCATCGCGATGGCGAAGATCATCGCGAAGAAGAACACCGGCCCCCAGCCGTCCAGAAAGCCTTGCGGGGTGAACCCGAGCAGGCTCGCGCCGTGGCCGTCCTGGAAGATCAGCTTGGCCACGCCGAACGCCGCCGCGGTCGAGAGCAGGCTCACCACGGTCCCGAGGATGGCGATGAGCGGAGCCTGGAGCGCGACCAGCAGCAGTGCGAAGCCGAGCACGAGGATGACGCCGATGATCACCGGCAGGTAGTCGTCGAGGGCTTGCTGGAGGTCGAGGTTCTCCGCCGGGGCGCCGCCGACCAGCGCCTGCGACGGCAGATCGGCGCGCAAGCGATCGAGGATCGCGCCCATCTCCGCATCCGACGGGTCGACGGCCGGGATCGCCTGGAGCATCACATGATCGGAGCCGTCCGCGCTCGGCATCGGCGGTGTGACCATGGCGATGCCCTCGGTCGTCCTGGCGGTGGCGGCGGTAGCCTCGGCATCGGCCGCGGGGGCGATGATCTGGTACATACCGGGCGCGCCCTCGCCCATCTGAGCCTGAATCAGTTCGTATCCCTGGCGCACCGAAGCGTCGGCGGGCACGACCTGTATCGAGGGCATGGCCACCTTCAGGCCGAGTACCGGCAGCGCCAACGCCGTCAGCACCAGGAGGGAGCCGATGGCGAAGGGCCAGGGGTGCCTGTGCAGCAGATTTCCCCAGGACTCGAACCGGGGTGACCGGTGCTGCTGGCGGGTGGCGTACGGCAGCGATCCAGCGTTGATCTTCGGGCCGAGTGCGCCCAGTGCCGCCGGGAGCAGGGTCAGCGTCGCGGCGAGCACGAATGCGACGGCGAGCATGATGCCCACGGCCATGGTCCGCACCGCGGGTGCGGGGACGAGCAACACGGCGGACAGGCTCACCAGCACGGTCAAGCCGGACAGGACGACCGCCTTGCCTGCGGTGTCCATCGTCTCGGCGACGGCGGCAGGGGTATCCGCGGCCTTTCGCAGCGCATCGCGGAACCTCGCGACGATGAAGAGGGCGTAGTCGATGCCGAGCGCCAGGGCGAACATCATGGCGAAATTCATCGCCCACACCGAGATCGGGGTGGCCGAGTTGAGCAGCACCAGGCCGCCAGCGGAGGCCACCAGGCCTGCGAGGGTCAGCAGCAGTGGCAGGCCCGCGGCGACCAGTGAGCCGAACGCGAGCACCATGATCGCCAGTGTCACGGGCCAGGAGAGCATCTCCGCCTTGATCATGGCGTCGTGGTTGGCCTTGTTGAACTCGCTCCACAGTGCGGAAGCGCCGGTGGGATAGACCTCGATGTCCGCCGTCGACAGCGCGGTCAGCTTGTGCCCGAGGTCGTCGACCGCCTTGACCATCTCGTCCGTGCTCGCGGCGGAGCCGGCGATCAAGACGCCGGTATGACCGTCCGGGCTGATCGTCATCCCGGGCTGGGGGGCGATGACGTCGCCGAAGCGGTCGTCGCCCTGGAGCAGGGCGATCGCCTCGGCGAGGACCTGCTGCATCGACGGATCCGAAACCGGCACGGAATCCGAGTGCACGACCACCTGCACCGCGGCGGAGGAATTCCCGCCGAAGTGCTGCTGTGCCAGCTCGCGGACGCGCACCGACTCCGAGCCGTTGGCCTGCCAGCCGGCGCCCGCCAGGGAGTTGAACACGCCCGGCGCCGCGGCGCCGAGAGCGACCAGCGCGATCAACCACACACCGAAGACCCACTTCGTGTGCGTGGCCATCCGCGCACCCCAGCGGGCCAGCGCCCCGCCGGGGATCCCCGGCGGGGCGGATCCGTGCTCGGGTTTCGATGTCGTCGGCGACAGTTCACCGGCGGATGTGGTGTTGCTGCTCAATGCGAGGCTCCTTATACGGGAGGGGGTATATTTTCGGGCGGGATCCGCCCCTGGGGAGTGGGGAATCGACAGTGAGGGCGGCAGGGCGAGCGGTGCCGCCGGTTGTCATTCGACCCGGTGGCTCATCGCGCGCCCGGCTCGGGTGGTCAGCGGCCCAGGATGCGGCCGAAGATTCCGCGGTTACCGGCGCGGTCGGCGTGTGTCTCGCAGGTGCACCGGCGCGATGCGGGCACCGAATTCATCACGCTGGCGACATGCGATCCGCAGCCGCCCCATGTGGTCTTCTTGCAGGTCGAACAGGTGACCGGGTAGCACATGAGCTCCTCCTCGGAGATGTAGAGATCTGACACCAAGATACCCCGGGGGGTACTTGCATACCCTAGGGGGTATGTGGCAATCTGTCCACAGCGGCAGCGAGAACGTGTCGTCGCGGAATGGAGGAAGCGTGATGATTCTCGAGCAGTACTACCTCGAATGCCTGTCCCATGCCTCGTACCTGATCGGCGACGAGAGCTCCGGACGGGCCGTCGTCGTCGACCCGCGGCGCGACGTCACCGAGTATCTCGACGACGCGCGGCGATTCGGGCTGACGATCGAAGGCGTGATCAACACGCATTTCCACGCGGACTTCGTCTCCGGGCACCTCGAGCTGCTCGACGCGACCGGTGCGTGGATCGGATTCGGTGCCGCGGCCGAGACCGCCTACCCGATTCGCCGGCTCGCGCACGGCGAACGCGTCTCGCTGGGCGAGGTCGAGTTGGAGGTGTTGTCCACTCCCGGGCACACCTGGGAATCGATCAGCCTGCTGGTACGTGAAAACCCGACGGCCCGGCCGACGGCGGTGCTGACCGGTGACTCGCTCTTCATCGGGGACGTGGGCCGACCCGACCTGGTCAACCTCGGTGACGGCTCCACCGCCGACCTCGCCAGGGCGATGTACCGCACCATCCACGAAACACTGCTGACGCTGCCGGATTCGGTGATCGTCATGCCCGCACACGGCGCGGGTTCCTCGTGCGGAAAGAACCTCTCCGCGGAGCTGACCTCGACGATCGGGGAGCAGCGTAGAACCAATCCGTCGGTGCAGCCGATGAGTGAGGAATCCTTCGTCGCTTTGATCACCCACGGTCAGCCGGCCGTCCCGGAGTACTTCCATGTCGACGCCGCCCTCAACAAGGGCAACCGTGCCGTGCTGGATCCGAGCCGCGCCGTTCCGTCCTTCACCGCGCGACAGGTTCGCGACGAATTGGCTTCCGGCACGATCGTTCTCGATGCCCGTACCCCGGAGGACTTCGCTGCCGGGCACCTGCGCGGATCGGTGAACGTCGGTTTCGACGGCCGCTTCGCCGAAACCGGCGGCATGGTGGCCGAGATCGGCGACCGGATCGTGCTGATCGCCTATCCCGGCGAAGAACAGAACGCGGCGCTGCGACTGGCGCGCATCGGGTCCGACGAGGCGGTCGGGTACTTCACAGTCGACCACGGCGGAGTCTTCCCGGCTGAACTGACGGATCTCGTGCAAGCCGCACCGAGGACAACCGTCGAGCAGCTGCGACAGCTACTCGACGCCGACCGGGTCGCCCTCGTCGATGTCCGCAACCCCGGCGAGCGGGAGTTCGGCTACATTCCCGAAGCGACCTCGATCCCGTTGGCGCAGTTGCGGTCCAGGATCGGGGAGCTGCCCACGGGTGTGCCGATCGTGGTGCACTGCGCGGGTGGCTGGCGCTCGAGCGTTGCCGCGTCGCTGCTCCGTTCGCTGGGCGTCGAACAGGTCAGCGACCTGGTCGGCGGCTACAACGCGTGGATCGACCACCGGGCAGCGGCGACGGCCTGACATCGGCATCGCCGTCGGCCGATGGTTCGGACCGGCGGCGGGAGAACGCCGAGGTGGCGAGCGGCCTCGAGAAACACCGCGGGTTCCGTCATGCCCATTCGGACGGCCGCTTCGGACCTCCTCCGGCCGAGCTCATCACCTCGTTCCACCATCCCTGGAGCGGACTCGGTTCCGGCCAGCGCACCGTCGTCGCTGATTCGGCGCCGTCGTCGAGCGGCAGGGGAGCGGGGTCTTCGCCACGGGCGAGCGACATGGGTACCTCCTGGTGGGACTCGGCCGGTGTCACAGTCTGGAATGTCGGGGGGAGCGGCGAGAAGTGCCGGAAGTCCGTGTCTGCCGGGCCGCACGGCTCTTCATCTACTCGAGGCGCGCCTGACATCGCTCGGCCGGACCGGCGCGATGATGTCGCACCGATGGTGTCGGAGCCGGTGCCAGGTCCGAATCGACGACGAGCCACCAGGCGGAGAAGAACGCGAGTCGCCACGCGGAGCGAGCGAGGACCGGCAGCGGCACTGCCTGCTGTCGGTCGGGGGAGTGACGAACGACCTCCGAATCTGTGCCCAATGCGCTGAGTCGGCCGGTATTGGGGCCCTGCCCGCGCGCGCCCGGGTCGGCGAGTCTGATCAGGTGAGACAGAAGGAGAACGCCATGCTGCAGAGCACGGAATCGCCGGAGGCGACTGTGCGGATCTCGTTGGGGCGGCACGTGTCCGCCGCGGCGACGGAGTACGCGCGCGAGAAGATCGGCTGCGCATTGCGGTCAGCGTCGGAACCGGTGCTGTCGGTGCGGGTTCGGCTCGTGGGTCACGCGGACCCGGCGGTCGTGGAGCCGATCATGGCGCAAGCGAATGTGAACATGGCCGGAGTCGCGGTGCGCGCGCAGGTGACGGCCGCGACCACCCGCGAAGCCATCGATGCGCTGGCGGATCGGTTGCGTGTTCGGCTGGAGCGCTTGTCGCGGCGCTGGGAAGCGCAGCGCGGTGGTGATCGCCTGCCCGCGGACACGACGGGCTGGCATCACGGGGCCGCCCCTCGGCAACGCCTGCCCTACTTTCCGCGCCCCATCGAGGAGCGTGAGATTCTGCGCCGCAAGTCGTTCGCCCTCGCGGCGGAGACCTGTGACGAGGCGGCGTTCGATATGGCGTTGCTGGACTACGACTTCCACCTGTTCACCGAATCCGGAAGCGGCCTCGACAGCGTCCTGTACCGGTCGGGTCCCACGGGGCTTCGCCTGGCGCAGCTCGACCCACGGCCTGACCAGGTGATCGAGGGCAGAGAAGCCGTCTCGATCAGTTCCGCGCGCCCACCCGAGCTCGGTGTCGACGCCGCCGTCGACCGGTTGGAGGTGACGGGATGGCCATTCGTGTTCTTCCGTGACCCGGAGCGGGGTCGCGGCCGAGTGCTGTATCACCGCTACGACGGGCACTACGGCCTCCTCACCCCTGCGGCGGTGTAGATGCGCGTCGTCGACGTGGTGGTGGGATTTCCGGCGCTGTTTCCGATCGGCCTGGTGCTTCTCGCGCCGGACGGCACCGGCGACCGGGCACAGTCGTCGACACCGTTTCGCCGCCGATCTGCTCAGTGGGCGGCGGCGGAACCGGCCGTACGGAGGCACTGAGGATGCCGATCGAACCGGACCCGATCGTCGCACGACTGCTCCGCTCCGGGGAGCCGTCCATCCGCTGGCGGACGCTCGTCGGTGTGGTCGGATTGCCGTCTCGGGATCCCGCGGTCCTCGCGGCGGTGGCTGCGGTACCCGGCAGCGAGCGCGTGGGGCGTCTGCTCTCCGAACGGCTCGCCGACGGCACCCTGCCCTTCCACCCTTACAGCGCCAAATGGCGGGGGGCGCATTGGGTGCTGGTCGCCTTGGCCGAGCTCGGGTACCCGTCGGGTGACGACGCCTTGGTGCCGCTGCGCGAGCAAGCCTTGGACTGGGTGTTGTCGTCGGAATACGAGCGGCGTCATATGGGCCGGGTTCGGGGACAGAAGCTGCCGACGTTGCACGCGTCGATCGAGGGCAACCTGATCTGGGCACTGCTGCGGTTGGGGCTGGCCGACGAGCGGGTCGATCGCCTGGCCGCCCGTCTGCTCCGTGCTCAATGGCCCGACGGCGGCTGGAACTGCGATCGGCGAGCGACCGGTCGCGTGTCGTCCTTCGGGGAGAGCCTCGTCCCGCTGCGGGCACTGAATGCCTATGCCCGCACCACTCGAGATTGTGAGGCTCGTGAGGCGGTCCTGCGCGCCTCCGAGCTGTTCCTCGGCCGTCGACTGTTCCGCCGCCGCACCGACGGCTCGATCATCGATCGGTCCTTTCTCGCGCTGCACTTCCCGTGCTATTGGCACTACGACATCCTGTTCGCGTTGACAGTACTGGCCGAGGCCGAGTTGATCGACGACCCACGCTGCGCCGAGGCTCTCGACGCGGTCGAGGCGAAGCGCTTGCCCGACGGCGGTTTTCCCGCGGAGGCCAAGTTCTATCGCGTCAGCTCCGCGCACCCCGGCGGTGGGTCGTCCCTGGTCAGCTGGGGACCTACCAGTCACCGGTTGCCGAACGAATGGGTGAGCTGCGCAGCGCTCACCGCGCTGACTGCGGCCGGGCGTCGCGGCGGGGAGCGCGGTCGGTCCTCGTGAGCTCACGGTTATCCACAGTGTCCGTGACCATGATCTCGGGAACCGCCGATGGAGTCCGATGCGTGGTAACGGCCGAATCCACGTTCTGTCGGCTGAATTTCAAGGCCGGGTCGTCGACCGGGCCGTTGCGCAGGCGTGCGAGGTCGGAGGCGTAGGTCATCGTCACGGTCCACGGGCCGGAGGTGCCCTGTTTGGGGAGCGCGTCCGCCGCCCGGCGCACGTAGCCGGCATGGAAGTCGAGCATCGGCCGA
>NZ_JBCGFB010000012.1:71220-83971 GCF_038752175.1 Nocardia sp. No.11
GGCGACCGGTTCCACGGTGTCGTAGCCGCGCTCGTCGAGCAGTCGCAGCAAGCGACACAGGTGTTCGCACACCAGATCCAGCTTCAGCGTCCACGACGAATTGGTGTAGCCGATCGCGTAGGCGAAGTTCGGTACGCCGCTGAGCATCATTCCCTTGAACGCCATGGTCCGGCCGACGTCGATGGGCGCACCGTCCTTGCTCAGCTGGATGCCGCCGAAGGGAAGCAAGCGCAGACCGGTCGCGGTGACGACGATGTCGGCGTCGATCCGCCTGCCGGAGGTCAACGCGATGCCGTGCTCGAGGAAACGGTCGATGTGGTCGGTGACCACTTCGGCTCTCCCCTCACGGATAGCCCTGAACAGGTCGCCGTCCCGGACCGCGCACAGCCGTTCGTCCCAGGGGTCGTAGCGGGGGTTGAAGTGGACGTCGACCTCGTACCCGCGCGGCAACAGCGCCTTGTTCACCGCGCGGATCATCCGGCGGGTCACTGTCGGATGCCGTGTGCTCAACTCCCAGAGGAATCGCTGGCGGGCGATGTTGAGCCGCCGGGCGACGCGGTACGCCGTAGTCCCGGGCAGCACCGTCCGCAGCGCGACCGCCAGATAGTCGGTACCGGGCAGCGGCAGGACATAGCTCGGTGATCGTTGCAGCATGATGACCCGGGCCGCGGTCGCGGCCATCGCAGGCACCAGGGTGACCGCGGTCGCGCCGCTGCCGATCACCACCACCCGGCGATCTCGGTAGTCCAGGTCCTCGGGCCAGAACTGCGGGTGGACGATCTGCCCCGCGAAGTTCTCCTGACCGTCGAAATGGGGCGCGTGCGCCTGCTCGTAGGAGTAGTAGCCCGCCGCGCTGAACAGGAATCGGCAGGTCATTGTGACGATGCGGTCGTTCGCCACCTGCACGCGCACCGTCCAACGGGCCTGTTCGGTCGAGAAGTCCGCGCTGAGCACCTTGTGCCCGAACCGGATGTTCGGCGCCAGTTCGTCGTCGTCGACGGCCTCGGCCAGGTAGTCGAGGATGTCCGCGCCGTCCGCGATCGCCGAATCGTGGGCCCACGGCTTGAATGCGTAGGCGTAGGTCTGCAGGTCGGAATCCGATCGGATGCCGGGGTAGCGGAACAGGTCCCAGGTGCCACCGATCCTGTCCCGCGCGTCCAGCAGCAGGAAGGACCTGCCCGGCAGCTGCGTCTTCAAGTAATGGCCCATGGCGATGCCGGAGAGTCCGGCGCCGGCCACGAGCACGTCGAGATCCACCGCCGAATCGTGCTGGGGATGTGAAAGTTCCGGCTCACTGGACATGATGGGTGACTCCTGTCGAGGTTGATGTGTGGTGATGGCGCACGGCCGGGTCGCGCCCACGCGGTGCGAAGCAACGGCTGGGTGACCGGGTCGCACCTCAGGCGGCCGAACGGCGCGCGGGTTCGCTGCGGTACCGCGATGCCGGACCGTCGATGCCGAGCAACCGCCACACCTGCCGGGCGAGGGGGTTCATCAGCCCGGCGTCCGTCGCCAGGGCGCGGACATCGGCGAAGACGTCCCGCAATTGCCGGGTGGAATCCGCGTTGTCCCAGAACGCCTCGCGGATCACGCTTTTCGGGATGCCGAGCTCATCGGTCATCTCCTTCGGCGGGATCACGATGACGTCACACAACACCCGCATGATGAGGGGAAAGGCCAGCGACAGCAGCAGCCGGCGGACGGGCCGGTAGGTGGTGACGGTCTCGCGCAGGTAGCGATGCGCGAACGAGATATGGCGCGCTTCCTCGGCGACGTGAATCTGCATGATCCGCTCGATCAGTGGATGCAGCTCGACATCGGACCTCAGGTACGCCTTCTGGATGTGGTCGATCGGTTCCTCGCCGGCCAGCACTCCGGCCCAGAACAGTGCCGGGGTGAACTGCCCGGCAAGCGAGATGAACGGCCCCGCTCGACGGAACAGTCGCCGCGCCCCGGGAACATCGGCCCCGGAGCGGTTGACGAACTCCTGGAACATCTGCGTGTGATGGCACTCCTCGGTCGCCTCATGCGTGATGTAGCGAAACTCCGGTCTGCCGTTGGGGAGGGTGATCGCGAACGCCATGATCCCGCCGATCAGGATCTCCTCGAACGTGCGTCCGACCTTGCAGACATTGGCCTGGCGCCAGATGCCGATCGCGATCTGCCGTTCGACGGGAAGGGCCCGGTACCAGGGGTGCCTGCCGAGGGGATCCACGTCGGGCAGCACCCAGCGTGGGTCGTTCCAGCGGATCTCGTAGTCGGGGTTGTCCCAGGCGATGTCGGTGAAGGCGTCGAAGTGCACGGTGACCGATGCCTCGGACAGGGTCTTCATGGTTTCGTCGAAGGTCTGCTCGCTGGTCATTTCACTCCCAGGGCTCGGCGGCCGACGGCCGCAAATAGGTGTAACTGAGAGTTGCATGTTTCTCTGGTCGTGCCAACGCGCCGAAAGGCAACACCATCAAGGGCTTCGGTCCTACGTGCGAGGGGTCCTTCGGCCCTGGGTGGTGTTCGCTGCGGGAGCGGAACCCCAGGTGTCCGGCGCGGTCCTGGCGTGATTCTCGGCGGTCCGGGTATCGGCCCGAAGTCATCTCAGACGATGCCTTCGTGCTCTAACCTCGCTCGGAGCGCGGTGGCACGGTGGGAGAGGCAGACGAAAGGACGACGCCCCATGGACCCCGCAATGCCCGACCGCCGCACCGTCACAGCGGCACTGACGCTCGCTGGGCGTGCGCCGTCCCGGCGCAACACCCAGCCGTGGCGGTGGCGGGTGACCGATCGCGCTGTCCACCTGTACCTGGATCCGCGATATTCGCCGTTCGCGACAGACCGGGAATCGCGCGACGCGATGCTGGGCTGTGGCATCGCGCTGCACCATCTGAGCGTGGCCTTCGCCGCAGCCGGGTGGGCCACGGTCGTCCGCCGGCTGCCGGATGTTGCCCGGCCCGGGCTTCTGGCGTCGCTTCGATGGGTACCGCATCGCGCCACGATGCTGGAGAAGTCGCTGCGCGAGGCGATCACGGAGCGGCGCAGCGATCAACGCCCCTACCAGATGCGTCCGATACCAGCCGGGTACCTGAGCTTGTTCCGTGAGCGCGCGGCGGCGTCGGGTGGCGTCGTGCATCTCCTCTCCGACAGGGATCGCGAATGCCTCGCGGGCTCGCCTCGCCCGAAGGTGTTCTCGGCGAGCCGGTCTGCGCTCGCTGGGGAGCCTCCCGGAGGTGCGCCGCGATGGTCGCCGATCGAGGCCGGTTCCGCGGAGAGCACGGACGTTGCGGTCGTCGACTACGCCGAGCTCTTCGTGGCCGGCACACCGACCGACGATGCGCTGTCGAGGCTGCGTGCCGGTGAGGCGGTCAGCGCTGTGCTGCTGACCGCCACCAATATCGGGCTGGCCACGTGCTTGCTCACAGAGCCGCTCGAGTCGCGACGGGACTTCCTCCGGACCGAGGCGCTGGGCGGCACGGCGTTTCCCCAAGCTCTCCTGCGCGTGGGATGGGCGCCGGATATCGGTGCGGCGCCGACCATGACTCCTCGTCGTCCGATCGAGGACCTGATGCTTCCCGAGTGCGGCTGACACCGACGTCGGCGTGGTCGGCCCTCACTCGAAGCGCGGAGGAACGACGACGACCGAGGTCATCGGCAGATCGTCGGGATCGAGCAGAATATGGGCGGCGGCCTCTGCTCACGGGCGCAGGACTCAGCCGATCATCTGGTCGGCCGCGCGACGGAGGCGGAGGCGTTCGATGACGGTCGGATGCGCCTGCTGCTCGGGAACCATCAGGACCGCGCAACGAGTGTGCTGGAGGGCAAGGTACGAGGTTCCGCTCAGCTGTGGCCAGAACGGTCTGCGGTGCCGGGCGGTGACCACCAATTGCGCTGTGGCACCGAATTTCTCGATGGCGGTGCGGGTATGGCCGAAGTAGGTGACCAGCCGAGCCCGGACAGTGGGGAAGTGGCGTCCGTGAGAGGCCAGCAGTGCCTCGATATCCTGCTCGGCGCGAGGCGTCGAGGTACGCGCGGCCGGTCGGGTGACGGTCACGACCGTCATCTCGCTGCGGCGCTCAGCGGCGGCACGCATCGCGGCCGACAGCGCCAGGGACGCGCCGCTGTCCGTGGGTGTGGTGACGACCAGCACCGGCCCCACCGCCGCGGCCCCGCTGGCTGGGGGCCGGATCACCGCGACGGGGCAGTGCGCCGACGCCGCCAGCGTGGTCGCCACGGACCCGAGCATCGACCGCGTGGTTCGGCTCGCACTGCCGACGACGACCTCGGAGGCGTTCGCCGACAAGCCGGTCAGCCTGGTCGCCGGATCCCCGCGCAGCGCCCGCGTGCTGATCGCGGGCGCCGGGGTGGGTGCTGTGCGTGCCCACCGGTCGAGCACAGCGCGACGGGCGCTGTCGAGGATTGCCGCGCTCGTCGGTGCGTCGACATGTCGGCCCGCGACGTGGACCAGCCGCAGCGGTACGCGCCGGGCGTCGGCGACGACAGCGGCCCACTGCGCCGCGCGGATGGCGGTGGCTGAATCGTCGACGCCGACGACCACGGGCGCCGCGGAAGTCCGTTGCCGGTCGTGGTCGTCGGTGGTGATCTCACTCATATCTTCAGGGTCGCCGTACCGGCCGGCCTCCGGCAGGGCACCTGTACCTGAACAACGGGGACTTTCGGCACAGTGGGCCCGGAATGGCCGGACACCGTCATTCGGTGACGGAGCCGGTCGCCCGCACTGCGCGGACCCGAGCCGCGAGTGTGTCCACCGTCGCGGATTCGAAGATGTCGGTGCCGGGCAGCATGACGGTGGCCGCCGCGGCGGCCACCCCGAGCTCGCATGCCAGCGGCACGTCGGCGTCCTCAGCCAACTGGTGTGTGATCGCCGCGACCAGGCTGTCTCCCGCGCACGCGTCGCTGCGCGGCGGCGGCAGGTGCGGCGCCGCTATCACGCGGTGGCCGTTGCTGTCGGAGCACACCGCGCCGAGCGCACCGACCGTGGTGATCGCGTGTTCGCAGGCGCCGCGCTCGAGCAGCAGGGCGTTGGCCGCGCACGCGTCGTCGTACCCGCTGATCGGACGGCCGATCAGGGCGGCGGCTTCGACGCGATCCAGCCGAACCAGGAAGACGCGTTCGGCCAGCATCGTCGTCAGCTGGCTGCCGGCGATGTCGGCGATCAGCGCGGCGCCGGCATCGGCGACGGTGCGCGCCACCGTGGCACTGAACTCCGCGCTCAGACCGGGCGTCGCACTGCCGGAGAGCACGAAATAGTCGCAGTGCCGAGCGGTTCGGGTGATCGTGTCGAGACAGTGCCGCTCCTCAGCGGCGGACAACGTCGGCCCCTCGGGAACGACGTGGTAGCTGCTCGCCGACTCCCGCTCGGCGATGACGAGGGCCTCGCGGGTGTCCTCGCCGATATCGACGGGTAGGTGCGCGAGCCCTTCGTCGTCGAGCAGCCGGTTCAACCGCGCGCCCACTTCTCTGCCCGCGGTATGCAGGGCCAGGGCCGTACCGCCCAGACGCCGGACACCGCGCGCGACATTGATGCCCCCGCCGCCACCGCGTATCGATCGCAGCCGCGCACGTGACTTGCCCTCGGGTCGCAGGCGCGCGACCTCCAGGGACAGATCCACCGTGGGATTGATGGTGAAGGTCGCGATCGGTACCGGATGCGTGCTGGGGTCCATGACGCCAGCATGGCGTGGCGGGTTGCGTCCCGGCAGAGCCGAACGTCCACGCCGGGTTCGCCATTGGTCGCCTGTGCGCGGTCTCGAACGTCGGGGCGATGCCATGCCCCAGGGTGGTCCGACGGTCGGTGGCCGCCTTCCGCATCACCACGGCATCGTTGCGTCGAAGGGCTGAAAGGCCCATCGTGAAGGGGCCTTCGGCACTAGGCCATCGCTCGGCCTATTTGGTCTCATCAGGACCGGACCGACGAACAGAAGGCGAGGTCGAAACCTGGTGCGGCTGATCGAGATGTGGCGTTCGCCTCTCGCCGGAGTCCCGCGGTGATCGACTCGGGGAACGCAGGTGATGCGCAGCGCCAGGTAGTCGAGCTGGGACGGGCGGAGGCGTTGCGTCTGCTGGCGAGCGTGCCGATGGGCAGGGTGGTCTACACCCGCGACGCGTTGCCGGCGATCCGCCCGGTCAATCACCTCCTCGACGAGGACGGGTTGATCGTCGTGCGGACCCGCCTGCACTCCCCGCTCACCGGGCTCGCCTCCCACAGCTCGCCGGTGGTGGTCACCTACGGCGCCGACGAGATCGATCCGGTGCGCCGCGTCGGATGGTCGGTGTCGGTGACCGGACTGGCCCGCACCGTCTCCGACCCCGGGCGCATCGCGAGCTACGAGCGGCGGCTGCGGCCCTGGGTGGAAGGCATGATGGACGCCGTCATCACGATCGATCCCGACATCGTCACCGGTATCCGCCTGCGGGAAAGGGAAGTACCCGAGCACAGCTGACGCTGTGCCCGAGCGCACCGCCCGGCCACGAGCTCGAACGTCGGCGCCGGGCCGAGCGATGATCAGCGGTGAGTCGATGCCGCCGTGCTGGTGCCCTGATCGCGCCGATCCGTGAGAGGCCGTGCGCGACCGGCATGCTCATCGCGCATCCGGGAGGCTCGGTGAGGCGGCGGCCAGCTGGGCCGCCCATTCGGTGGCGCGCTGGAGCTCACCGGAACGAAGCGGACCGGTCATGTCCTCGACCAGGAAATCGGCAGGGGCGGCCGCGAGGTGGTACCCCAGGTGCCGCAGACGCTTGGCGATGCCTTTCGCCGCCGAACCCGGCAGCCAGGGCGGATGAGCGATCTTGGTGCCGAAGGCGGCGGCCGACCGTGGCGACGGCACGGGCAGCGCCGCGTCGAGCCATTCTCGAATCCCGATCTCGATCTCGACGGGATCGTCGGTCTGGCCCGCCGCATCCTGGCGGGTAGCGGTTCGGCTGAGCCCGAACGCGTGCGTGGGACCACCGACGACGAGCAGGTCGACCTGTGGTGCCGGGTGATTCACGGCCTCGGCGACAGGGGACACCGTCACCTCGAAATGTGACCGTAGGCCGGTCGCGACGGCTTCGGCGATCGCGGCGGTGTTGCCGAACATGGACTCGTAGACAACCTGCGCATGCATCAGTTCAACTCGCTTCGCGGTCGGAGGTCGGTGTGGTCGTGCAGTGGTGGCGTGCCCAGAGCGGCAACGGCGAAGGCGAAAACGAGACAGACCGGTTGTAGCCAGCTGAACTCGCGCAGCAGCGCGAGCTGGAGCAGAATCCAGCCGATCAGCGCGGACGCGGCCACCAACGTCGTCTGCGCGTTGTGCGTGTCGTCGTCGGTGACTGTCAGTGCCACGACCGCCATCGGCAGGCCGACCACCAGCGCGAGCCCCACTCCCGCCAGGATCGGGCTGTGGAGGGGGATCCGCTCGACGGACGCGGGGCTCAACGGCACCGCGCCGGTGATCAGGCCGAAAGCCCCGGCGAACGCCCACGTCGCCATCAGCCCGGCGAGTAGGCACAGGACCGATCGGCGTGGGTCGAGTCGCCGCAGATACCTCGAGATCATGAACCCGAGCATGGCCGGTCCGCCGTGGTCGAGGTCAGGGCCGAAGGTCCTGGGAGACGAGGACCAGCGGCCCGATCAGATGACCTTCGGCCGTCCCGCGCCCCGGTACGCCGTGCCGACACGGGAACGACGTTGATGCGTTTGCCGCCGGGAACGGTACTCGCGGCGTCGCCGGTCACGCCCTGACCTGCCCCTCCGGTTCGTCCGTCGACGACGACAGGTCGGTGTCGGCACGCGTGGGTCGACGCGGTCGCGGTACAAACGCGGCGTCGGCGTCGGAACAGCAGGCGTCACGGATCAGTCGTGATGCACGACCATGACCGGGCACTCGGCGTGTTGCGCGAGCCAGTTGCTGGTCGACCCGAGAAGCAGACCGCGGAAGCCACCACGACCCCGACTACCGACGACGAGCAGCTGTGCGGTCTGCGACCAATGGGCCAGGCGCTCGCGTGGCCCGAACACCTCGACCTCGCGCCGGACCGCCACGTCGGGGAACAGCTCGGACCATCCGGCCAGGCGTTCGGCCAGCAGCGCCTCTTCGGCGACGGCGAAGTTGTCGACCGGCATCGCCAGGTAGTCGACACCGCCGAACTGCCCCTCCGACAGATCACTCCACGCGTGCACCGCAACGAGTTCGGCCCCGCGCAGCGAGGCCTCGGCGAAAGCCGCGCCGATCGCGGGTTCACCGACGCCGCTGCCGTCGACCCCGACCACCACCGGACCGTCGCGGCGATCTGGATCGGGTCCGCGCACGATGACGACGGCACCGTGGGCGTGCGCGGTCACCGCGAGCAACGTCGAGCCCAGATGGGCGAGCGCGCCCGCGGCGGGGGTCGCGCCGAGCACGACCAGATGCGCGTGCGCCGACGCATCGATGAGCGTTCGGGCGATCCGCCCGTTCGCGAGTTCGGTGGTCAGGGTGACGGCCGGCGCGGCGGCGCGCGCCTCGTCGGCGGCGGCGGCGAGCATCTGTTCGGCCGCGCGCCGAATGTCCTGCATGGTGGCGTAGATGAAGGCGTCGTAGGCGCTGCGCGGCGTTCGATCGGCGATCGGTTCGGTGCAGTGCACGATGCGCAGGGCACGGCCGCGGTCCGCGGCCGTGCGTGCTGCCCAGCGGACGGCGCTGATCGATCCTTCCGATCCGTCGATTCCTACGACGATCGCGGCCGAGGCGATCTGGTGCGGGCTCTCGGTGTGCTGTGTCATGGTCGTCTCCTGATGGCTGGGATTGTTCCTGTCGAGTGGTCTGCTGTCGCGAGGGCGGTGTCCGGGGGAGCGGGGTGGGAACGCGCCGCGATGCCAGGTGTCATCGGCGACCGCGAGGGTCTCGATCAGTGGTGCGCTGGTGTCCAGCGTGACAGCGCCGGGGCAGGCGACGTCGCCAGGCCGCCGTCGCGTCGGCGATCTCGGCGGTCGCGTCCGACTGCTGCCGCGTCGGTCACCGATGCGTTGGCGGGCAAGTTCTCGGGGCAGGCGCACCGCAGGACGACACCGGTGGGTCTCCCAGACCTGAGCCGGCGGGGCCCGCGGTCGCGCCGCCGGCGAGCACGAATTCCGATCCGGCGGTGTCGGTTTCCAGCCTCGCCGGGACCCGCATCGCCCGGATACGGTCGAAGGTCCCGCGTGGCTGCGGCGTTGGTCCTCGGTAGATCCGCGAAGGCTCACGACAACCGCCGGCCGGGCCCGCCGACCGACGAAGAAGTCCTCGACGCGGGGGGCTTTCAGCCTTGACGGCGGTGTCCTTCGGATCTGGGGCGGTTCGGCCGCGGTGCCGATGATGGAGGTATCGAGCACGATCCCCGGGTGGGCGACAACGACGTCGTTCACCCAGCTACACCGGCACAGCGTGGTGGACGGCGTGGCTCGTGCGCCTGGCGTGGCTGTTTCCGCGGGGTCTCGCGCCGTTTCGGCGAAGTTCGCCGAACCCCGTGCCGGCAATCAGGAGGAACTCATGTCGAACCATCACGATCCGCTGGCCCCGACGGTCCACACGGCCCATGTGTGGCTACGTGCCGTAGCCGAAAGTCTCGATACCGACGATCGCCGGTTCGCCATGCGGGCACTGCGTGCGTGGTTGCACACGGTGCGCGATCGGATCGGTATCGACAGTTCGGCTCATCTGTCCGCGCAGCTGCCGGAGCTGTTGCGGGGTGTGTACTTCGAGAACTGGGTACCGAGTCACCTTCCGGTACGGCACGGCCTGCGGGAGTTCTGCTCGCAGTTCGCCCGGGAAGCCGGGATCGAGCTCGCGGAGGTTCCCGGAGTGGTGGCGGCGGTGACCTACGCGCTGGACGCGAAATTCTCCCCCGGCCTGCTCCCGCGCGTGTTCTCCGGGATGCCGATCACGCTGTTCCGCCTTCTGTACGGGGCGACCTCCGATATCGCGGGCGAACTGCATCTGCCCGCGGTCGGCGTGGAGGAACAGCCGGAGCCGGATCGTCTGACGCGACTCGAGCAGCACGTGACGACGCTCACCGAGGCGGTTATGGCGCTGTCACACGGACTCGAGCAATTGCCGACGGAAGCGGACACCTCCACGCGGACCGCCGAGTCCGCGCGCCGCGCGCACGATCTGCTGCTCGCGAGTGGCTTCGGTGGCGGCACACCGGTCTGACGCCACGGGGACGCGCGAAACGTGACCTGACGACAGTGCGTGCCGTACACGCGCGGGCGGCCCGGACCCCGTGGTTGCACAACACCCGAACGCCGCCGCCCCCGCGGACCGCTCGCCGACCGGTCGACAGCATCCTGGATGTCGATGGCCTCGACGAGTCTCGGAACGAGAGCGAAGTATCGGGGTTCGGGTAGAACGAATTCGGTCCCGGCGCACGAACTTCGGCATCCGGTCGGCGCGGTGCCCGACACACAACGGCGCGCGAGCGGGTTCGGAGTCCGAAATGCCCTCGGGACAGGGACTTCGGCTTCTGGCGACGTGCGTGGTGGCGAGACGATGATCCGATCATGAGCCTCTCGACGAATTTTCACGCCCCTGGCATCGGGGCGTCCTTCCTGGTCTCGGCTCTCGGAATACCGTTGGTCGCGCGGTGTGTGCCCACGATGACCGAGTTGCGCTACCGGGGACGACGTTCCGGACGGCCCATCGCGCTACCGGTGGCGTACGCGCGGGTGGGCGATCTCGCCGTCGTCCGGGTGGCGTGCTCCGAGACCAAGACCTGGTGGCGCAATTTCGCTGCGCCGCACCCGGTGTCGATTCGGCTACGCGGCCGCTGGGCGGCCGGCGTGGCGCATGTCGCCTACCCGGGTTCGCTCGAGCACGAGGAGCTCGCGGCCTACTATCAGCAGACCTTCACCCGCTGTGCGGTTCCGGTGGACGATCCCCTGGTGGTGATCGAGCTGCCCCGGCGCCGGCGTGGACCTCGTGAGTCCGGGCACGGTGGACGCCGAGCGCGTTCTGGCGGCGCTGGATGACGTCGGTGACGGTCGGTGAGGCCCTGGGTTTTCGCCGACAAACCAGCGGGATCGCCGGCGCTTCTCCGGTGCGACAGCTCGCGCTCGTGTCACTGGAACCGTCCCGACGCCCTCGGCTGCCGGAATCGCCGGTGGCGAAAGGCACCTGTGGCCAGGACCAGGGGCCCTAACGAAATAGTCACCGGATTGGTCGAATTGGGGAAACGACGGCGGCGCGGCGTCGGCTGAACGACCCGCCCCCGTCCGACTCGAGGAGATCAAGATGAGGAATGTTCGCACCGGCACGGGAGTTGCGCGATGAGTGTCGGCGACCATGCGCGAGGGCTGATGATCACAGTCGGCGCGATCTCCCTCATCGGGCTGGTCGATGCCGCCGCCGGGCGCAACTGGGATCTGGTGGTCGTCTTCGGCGCGAGCATCGTGTTCACCGCCGCGGCGGCCGTTCGGCTGTCCGGTGCACGGCGATCCATCGGTCTCCGCGACGATCTGACTCGATGGCTCGAGGATCGCGCCGCCGCGGGCGACGAGCCGGTGGAGCGGGTCGCCGATCGTGCCGTCGCCGCCTACCGTCTGGGCCTCACCAGTGGGAACGACCCGGCATGACGAGCATCGACACGCTCGGCGCCACCGCGTCGGCCGACTGCACCGAGGTGCTGATCCTGTCGGGCGCCGGGTGCAGCGGAGGCCTCGTCGGCGGCAAAGCCGCAGCGCTGGACCGATTGATCGGCTGGGGCATCCAGGTCCCCGCGGCGGCCTGCGTGACGGCAGCGGCATACCGTGCCGTTGCCCGTCGGCCCGCTGTCGCCGAATTGCTGGCGCGTCTCGATCGCGGTGAGCCGGTGCCCGCCCCTGAAGTCGATGCCGCGTTCTCCCGCGCGGGTCTTCCCCGGACCCTGATCGACGAGGTGTGTGCGGTCGCGGAGCGGGTAGGCGCAGGCCGCGCCGTGGCCGTGCGCTCCTCGGCGACGGTGGAGGACATGGACGCGTCGTCGTTCGCCGGTCAGTACCACTCGGTTCTCGACGTCGATCCCGGCGACCGGGCGGCCGTCGAAAGCGCTGTGCTGTCAGTCTTTTCCTCGTTGCATCACCCGGCGCCCCGCGCCTATCGCCGTGCGCTCGGCATCGACGACGAGGGCGTGGCGATGGCCGCGCTGATCATGTCGATGGTGCCCGCGGTCCGGGCCGGGGTGTTGTTCACCCAGGATCCCACCGGTCCCGCGGGGACAGTGCGGATCGAGACCGTGCGTGGATTGGCGGAGACGCTGGTCTCGGGTAAGCAGACGCCGCGAGTAGTGCTGGTGCCGGACGGGAAGGTGCCGGCCGAAGCCCCGGCCGAAGCCGCGGAATTGGTCACCGTCGCGCGCGAGATCGAACAGCGAGCCGGGCGCCCGCAGGACATCGAATGGGCCTGGGACGGACTCCGGCTCTGGATCGTCCAGGCCCGGCCGATCACGGTGAACGCCGCGGATGAGGACCCCTGCGACACCGACACGCGGGACTTGCCGGGCGCGGAATTCACCACCGCGGGCATCGCGGAGATGCTTCCCGGAGTGCTGCCGCCGCTGCGCTGGGATGTCTGCTCGTTCATCGTCGAGGAGGCGCTGCGGGCGATGTTCGACGATCTCGGCACGCTGCCCCTCGGCGCGATGACCGCGCCACACCAGCTGCTGGTCCGGCTCCACGGGCGGGCGGCCCTGGACGCGGCGGTCACGGGATCGGCGATCGCACCGGATGCCGCGCGCGGGCTCGCCGCCCGCGTCGCCGCGCTGCGGCACCGAG